>NZ_JBFAOG010000007.1:0-183847 GCF_040659695.1 Modestobacter sp. NPDC049651 | reverse complement strand
ACGACGGTCTGCCCGAGCGCGGGGACGTTGACGACGTCGCGCCACTGGACGCCGTCGACCACCTGGTTCCCCACCGAGAGCACCTGCACCGGCCACACCGGGCGCGCGCCCCCGCCTCCGCCGGCCCACCGGCCCGGACGGCGCCCCCACCCCGTCGGCCCCCAGAGAACCTGGAAGAGGCGTCTGCGCTTGTCCGACTTCATGAACTACCTGGTCCTCGGGTTGACCCGGGGATCGATGTACGCCCTCATCGCGCTGGGCTACACCCTCGTCTACGGCGTCCTGCAGCTGATCAACTTCGCGCACAGCGAGGTCTTCATGTCCGGGGCGTTCGGCAGCTTCCTCGTCGTCCACGCGCTCGTCGGTGACGGCGGGGACACGTCCGGCGTGAAGGCGGTCCTCGTCGTCCTCGCCGGGCTCACCTCCGGCGCCGTCACCGGTGCCGTCGTGGCCTACTTCCTCGAGCGGGTCGCCTACCGGCCGCTGCGCCGGCGCGGAGCACCCAAGCTCGCGTTCCTGATCAGCGCCATCGGGGCCTCGTTCCTGCTGTCGCAGCTGTTCGGGAAGCTGTTCAACCGGCTGGGCAACAACCAGTTCCCGACCTACTTCGACGTGAACAAGCAGCTGTTCACCCTGTTCGGCGCCAAGGTGACCCTGCTCCAGGTGATCATCGTCGTCGCCGCGCTGGCCCTCATGGTCTTCCTGGACCGGCTGGTCTCGGGCACCAAGCTCGGCCGCAGCATCCGCGCGACCGCGGAGGACGCGCCGACGGCCGCGCTCATGGGCGTCGACATCGACCGCACCATCTCGCGCACCTTCGTGATCGGCGGCGCGCTCGCCGGGGCGGCCGGCTTCCTCTTCGGGACCGCGTTCGTCTTCTCCAACACGATGGGCTTCATCCCCGGCATCAAGGCCTTCGCGGCCGCGGTGCTCGGCGGCATCGGCAACATCCGCGGCGCGATGATCGGCGGCCTGCTGCTGGGCGTCGCGGAGAACCTGATCCCGACGGCGCCCTGGACGGGCGAAGCCTGGATCGGCAACCAGTGGACCGACGTGGTGGCGTTCGTCATCCTCATCGCGATCCTCGTGTTCCGGCCCACGGGCCTCCTCGGCGAGCGTCTGGGGCGTGCCGCGTGAACAGTCGCTTCTCCCTCCCCCCGGCCGTCACCCGGCTGCTCGCCTGCCTCGCCGGCGGCGTCTTCCTGGCGACCATGGTCGGTCCCCAGCAGGGCTCCAAGGACGACTTCTGGCTGGGCCTGCGCCAGTCCCTGCTCGACGTCCGGATCATCTGGTTCCTGCTGATCGGCGTGCTGCTGTACCTGGCCATCACCTACCGGTCGGTGGTCAGCCGCTACGCCCAGCGTCCCGGCATCCGGCCGCTGCTCGCCGGTCTCCTGGTCCTCCTCGCGGCCTACTTCTTCATGAAGTGGTACGACCCGCTGGACGACGGCAAGTTCAGCACCCTCGCCGACGCGGTCGGGTCCACCAGCGGCCTGTCCGCGCTCACCAAGGCCTACTTCGGCTGGGTCTGGTGGGTCGCGCTGGTCCTGGTGGCGGTGCTGACCTTCGTGGCGATCGCGCTGCGGCAGCGGCTGCTCGGCTGGGTGGCCGCCGGCATCTCGGTGCTGGCCGGCGTCCTGGTGCTGGTCGCGCACGGCGACGCGGTCTCCTTCGCCGGCGGCACCGACCACTCCTTCGGTGCCGACGTCGCCTTCATCGGGCACCTGGTGCTGGCCCTGGCCGGCGTCCTCGCGGCCACCTCCCGCGAGGAGGTCGCCGCCCCGCGCGAGTTCGTCGAGCGGGTCATGGCCTACCGGCCCGGTCTGCCGCTGGTCGCGCTGGGCCTGGTGCTCGGCCTGCTCGCGCTGCTGACGGCGACCTGGTTCCTGCCCACCGGTGACAACCGCACGCTGGTCGACACCGCCGACCTGTTCGGCGACTCCGACCTGAGCGGGTTCTCCACCGCCTACCTCGGCTGGCTCGCCTACGTGCTGTTCGCGGTGACGCTGGTCGTCGCCGCGGCGGCGGTGTGGCTGCGCCAGCGGCTGCTCGGCTTCGCGGCCGCCGCGCTGGCGGTGCTCGCCATCATCGCGACGCTGGTCGCGCTGCACGGCATCAGCAGCACCGCGGCCGATGCCGGCTACGGCGGCGTCGGCGGCCCGTGGCAGGGCCTCGGGTCCGGCGGCTGGGTCACCTGCATCGCGCTGTTCAGCCTCGGCGCGGGTGGGTGGGTCGCGGCGACCAGCCGCGGGCGCCGGACCGTCGGCGGGCACGCCGCGTCCGGTGCGCAGCGCACCGCCGGCGGCGCGACCGCCGCGGGTGCCGAGCGCAGCACCGCCGGTGGCCGGCTGCACGCCGCTGCGTCGTCGACGACGGTGCGCAGCCTCTTCCTGCTCGGTGTCGGGCTGGCGCTGTTCTACCCGCCGACCGCGACCGGGTTCTGGCAGCAGGCGCTGGTCACCGACATCGGTGTCTACGTGCTGCTGGCCGTCGGCCTGAACGTCGTCATCGGCTGGGCCGGCCTGCTGGACCTGGGGTTCATCGCCTTCTACGCGATCGGCTCGTACACCACCGGCTACCTCACCGGCTCGCTGCCGGTGAAGCCGCCGTCGTGGCTGCTGCTGTCGCCGCTGTGGGCGATCCCGTTCGCCATCGCCATCTGCCTGCTCGCCGGCGTGATGCTCGGTGCGCCGACGCTGCGGCTGCGCGGTGACTACCTGGCGATCGTGACCCTCGGGTTCGGCGAGATCATCCGGCTCATCGCGGTGAACAACCCGGGCAACTTCACCAACGGCCCGCGCGGTGTGGAGAAGGCCGTGCCGCACCCGGTCGTCGACCTGGGCTTCATCCGCTTCCAGTGGGGGTCCAACCCGCTGCAGTACTGGTACCTGCTGCTGATCCTGCTGGGCCTCGTCGTCCTGCTGTTCTACCGGCTGGAGGGCTCGCGCCTGGGCCGGGCCTGGGCGGCGGTCCGCGAGGACGAGGTGGCCGCGCAGGCCACCGGTGTGAACACCACCCGGGTCAAGCTGCTCGCGTTCGCGATCGGCGCGTCGACCTCGGGCCTGGCGGGTGTGTTCTTCGGGAGCCAGATCGGCTACTTCAACCCGCAGAACTTCGTGCTCAACAACTCGATCCTCATCGTCGCCTACGTGGTGTTCGGCGGGATGGGCTCGCTCACCGGTGCCATCGCCGGTGCGGCGTTCCTGACCTGGCTGCCGAACTTCCTGCGCGACCAGGTGCCCGCCGAGGACCGCACCATGTGGATCGGCGCCGTCCTCATCCTGATGATGGTGTTCCGCCCGCAGGGGCTGATCCCGGCCCGCCGGCGCAAGGCCGAGCTGACCGGGCTGGCCGGGCACGACACCAGCACCAACCAGGAACTCCACGCGGTGCCGGCCCGGGAAGGGGTGTGAGGGGCATGACCAGCACGACCACCGAGCGGCGGACGACGGGCGGCGGCCAGGGCGACCTGGTCTTCGACGTCCGCGGCATCACGCTGCGGTTCGGCGGGGTGACCAGCCTCGACGACGTCACGCTGCAGATGCGGCGCGGCGAGATCCTCGCCGTCATCGGCCCCAACGGCGCCGGCAAGACCTCGCTGTTCAACTCCCTGACCGGGGTCTACACCCCGCAGGAGGGCGAGATCCTGCTGTCGGCGCGGCCCGGGGACGCACCGGTCAGCGTCATCGGCAAGAAGACCCACGTGGTCAACCGGATGGGCGTGGCCCGCACGTTCCAGAACATCCGGCTGTTCCCGGCGCTGACCGCGCTGGAGAACGTGAAGGTCGGCATCGAGACCCGGATGAAGTCCGGTCCGGTGTCGGCGATGCTCGGGCTGCCCTGGCAGCGCCGCGAGGAGCGCGAGTCGACCCAGCAGGCGTATGCGCTGCTGGACCGGGTGGGGCTGTCGCACCGGGCCAACGAGCTGGCCGGGTCGCTCGCCTACGGCGAGCAGCGGCGGCTGGAGATCGCGCGGGCGCTGGGCACCCGGCCCGGCGCGATCCTGCTCGACGAGCCGGCCGCCGGCACGAACCCGGTGGAGAAGCGGGAGCTCGCCGCGCTCATCAAGCAGGTCAACGACGACGGCATCGGCGTGCTGCTGATCGAGCACGACATGAAGCTGGTCATGTCGGTCGCCGACCGCATCGTGGTGCTCAACTTCGGCCGCAAGATCGCCGAGGGCACCCCGGAGCACATCCAGCGGGACCCGGCCGTCGTCGCCGCCTACCTGGGCACGTCGGAGGCCGAGGCGGAAGAGGAGCTGGAGAGCCACTCCCAGCCCGAGCTGCACGTCATCGACACCAGCGGGGGCGTCACCGGCGCCGGGACGGAGGACCAGCTGTGACCGCTGCCGAGCGGGCGCTGGGGGGCGTGCTCCTCGACGTCGTCGACCTGCAGGTGAAGTACGGCGCGATCGCCGCGATCAAGGGCATCTCCTTCGACGTCCGCGAGGGCGAGATCGTCGCGCTGCTCGGGGCCAACGGCGCCGGCAAGACGACCACCCAGAAGACGGTCTCGGGCATGCTCCGGCCGGCGGCGGGGTCGATCTCCTTCGACGGCCGGCGGATCGACGGGATCCCGCCGCACCACCTCATCGAGCTGGGCATCTGCCACGTCCCCGAGGGCCGGCACGTGTTCCCGCGGATGACGGTGGAGGAGAACCTCGTCATGGGGGCCTTCCGGTTCCGCAGCCCCGACGAGGACCTGATGGCCCACGTGCTCGACCTCTTCCCGCGGCTCAAGGAGCGGTTCGGGCAGGAGGCCGGCACGCTGTCCGGCGGTGAGCAGCAGATGCTCGCCATCGGCCGGGCGCTGATGGGCAAGCCGCGGCTGCTGCTGCTCGACGAGCCGTCGATGGGGCTCGCCCCGCTGATCGTCGAGCAGATCTTCGAGATCGTCCGGGGCATCAACGCCGACGGGGTCTCGGTGCTGCTGGTCGAGCAGAACGCCCACCAGGCGCTCAGCCTCGCCGACCGCGGCTACGTGCTGGAGACCGGCGAGCTGGTGCTCGCCGGCACCGGCCGTGAGCTGCTGGCCGACGACCGGATCCGCGCCGCGTACCTCGGCGAGGAGCTGGCCGGCTGACCGGCGCGGGGTGCCCCGGCAACTGCCGGGGCACCCCGCCACCTCTCCGGCGCGTCACTGCGCACGGTGACCGACCGTGCGCGACCCTGGGGTCACCGTCGAGGGGGAGGCTCCCGTGCCCAGTCAGCCGTCCGGCGCCGCGCGCCGGCCCGCGGTCGCCCGCGCCGCCCGCCCCGACGACCTGCCCGCGGTGCTGGCGCTGGTGCGCCGGCACACCGCCGAGCACAGCTACGAGTCGGTGCTCACCGGGCAGGGAGCGGGCGCGGCCGACGGCTTCACCCGGCTGCTGACCGACCCCGCGCACCGGGTGGTGGTCGCCGAGCTCCCGGACGGCGGGTGCACGGACGGCGGGTGCACGGACGGCGGGGGCACGGACGGCGGGGGCACGGTGGTGGGCCTCGCCGTCCTGGGCACCGACGCGCTGGCCGCGGTGCTCGGCTGCCCGCAGGTGACCGTCGACTGGTTCGTCGTCCACCCCGACCACCGCCACCGCGGGATCGGCTGCGCGCTGCTGGCTGCCGCGGCGGCGCACGCGCGGGCGGTCGGCGCCGAGCACGTGTCGGTCGCGGTCGGCGGGCAGGACGCCGAGCGGCAGCGGTTCTTCGCCCGCCGCGGGTTCGCGCCGCTGGCCACCCGGCGGATCGCCGGGGTCGCCCAGCTCACCCGCGGGCTGGCCGGTGCCCGGCCGTGGGCTGCCGCGCTGCCGGCGCCCCGGCGGCCGCTGCCGCGCCGCCGGTCGGCCCGGGTGCCGCTGCCGGAGCTGTCCGCCGACTGACCGCGGTCAGCCCTGCGGGGCGCCGCCGTCCCGGGGCCGGATCATGCAGGTGAGCCGGGCGCTGGCGGTGGGCTTGCCGGCGTCGTCGGACACCTCGATGAGGAACGTCGCCAGGGTGCGGCCGCGGCGCACCGGCGTGCAGACGGCGGTCACCTCGCCGGACCGGGCGGCGCGCAGGTAGCTGACGTTGAGCTCGATGCCGACCACGTTGCTGCCCGGCCCGGCGTGCAGCACCGCCGCCCACGACCCGATGCTCTCGGCGAGCGCGCAGGTCGCGCCGCCGTGCAGCAGGCCGAAGGGCTGCTCGTTGCCGGCCACCGGCATCGTCGCGACCAGCCGGTCGGGGGTGAAGTCGGTGATCCGGATGCCGAGCTTGTCGTCCAGCGGGCCCTGGGTGCCGGCCGGCAGCCAGTCGGGGCGGGGAGTGGTCACCGGGGCACGGTAGCCACACCCCGGTCGCGGGCTCGGCGGATCGTCGGTGGGCGCACCTAGGATCGGCTCCGATGTCCGCTCCCGCCGCTGCCCCCACCTCCGCCACCCCGGCCGCCGACGGCACCCGTCCCCGGCTGCTGCTGCTCGACGGCCACTCGCTGGCCTACCGGGCCTTCTTCGCCCTGCCGGTCGAGAACTTCTCCACGACCACGGGGCAGCCGACCAACGCGGTCTACGGCTTCACCTCGATGCTGATCAACGTGCTGCGCGACGAGCAGCCCACCCACCTCGCGGTGGCGTTCGACGTCAGCCGGAAGACCTTCCGCAGCGAGATCTTCGCCGACTACAAGGCCAACCGGGCCGAGAGCCCGACGGACTTCCGCGGCCAGGTCAGCCTGATCCAGGAGGTGCTCGGCGCGCTGCACGTCCCGGTGATCACCGCCGAGGGCTACGAGGCCGACGACGTCATCGCCACGCTCACCGTCGCCGCGGTCGACCAGGGGATGGACGTGTTCATCTGCACCGGCGACCGCGACGCCCTGCAGCTGGTGGACCCGCACGTCACCGTGCTCTACCCGCGCAAGGGCGTCTCCGACCTCACCCGGTTCACCCCGGAGGAGGTGGAGGCCAAGTACGGCCTGTCGCCGCAGCAGTACCCCGACTTCGCGGCGCTGCGGGGCGACCCCAGCGACAACCTGCCGAGCATCCCGAGCGTGGGGGAGAAGACCGCCGCCAAGTGGGTGCGCGAGTACGGCTCGCTCGATGCGCTGGTCGACCAGGTCGACACGGTCAAGGGCAAGGTCGGGGAGAAGCTGCGCGACCACCTCTCCCAGGTGCTGCAGAACCGCCGGCTCACCGAGCTCGACCGGCAGGTGCCGCTGGAGCTGGGCCCGCAGGACCTCGCCGTCCAGGCCTGGGACCGCAACGAGGTGCACACCCTCTTCGACAACCTGCAGTTCCGGGTGCTGCGCGACCGGCTGTTCGCCACCCTCACCAGCGCCGAGCCGGAGGTGGACGGCGGCTTCGACGTCACCGCCGACGAGGTGCCCGCCGGCGGGCTCGCCGACTGGCTGGCCGCGCACGCGCGCAGCAGCTCCACCGGCATCGTCTTCCGCGGCACCTGGGGTCGCGGCACCGGCGAGCTCACCGGCGTCGCGCTGGCCGCCGCCGACGACCACGCCACCTTCGTCGACCTCACCGACCACGAGCAGGGCCCGGGCCTGGACACCGCCGACGAGCAGGCGCTCGCCGCGTGGCTGGCCGACCCGGCCGCCGCCAAGGTCGTGCACGACGTCAAGGGCCCGCTGCTGGCCATCTGGGCGCGCGGCTGGGACCTGCAGGGCGTCGTCAGCGACACCGCGCTCGCGGCCTACCTCGCGACGCCGGGCCAGCGGTCGTTCGACCTCGGTGACCTCGCCGTCCGGTACCTGCGGCGCGAGCTCAAGGAGGTCGACGCCCCCGAGGAGCAGCTCACCCTCGACGGGCTGGGCCCGAGCGACGACGACGTGGCGCGGGAGGCCGCGAAGGCCGACGTCCTCAAGGCGGTGGCGGTCAACGACCTGTCCGACGCCCTCGAGCAGGTGCTCGCCCAGCGCGGCGGCGACCACCTGCTCGGCGAGATCGAGCTGCCGCTGACCCGGGTCCTCGCCCGGATGGAGCAGCGCGGCATCGCCGCGGACCTGGACTTCCTGCACGAGCTGCAGCAGGAGTTCGCCGCCGCCGTCGCCGACGCCGCGCAGGAGGCCTACGCGGTCATCGGCAAGGAGATCAACCTCGGCTCGCCCAAGCAGCTGCAGGCGGTGCTGTTCGACGAGCTGGGCCTGCCCAAGACCAAGAAGATCAAGAGCGGGTACACCACCGACGCCGAGGCGCTCACCTCGCTGCTGGCGTCGACCGGGCACCCGTTCCTCGAGCACCTGCTGCGCCACCGCGACGTCACCCGGCTGCGCACGGTCATCGACGGGCTGATCCCGATGGTCGACGACGGCGGGCGGATCCACACCACCTACCAGCAGATGATCGCCGCGACCGGGCGGCTGAGCAGCACCGACCCGAACCTGCAGAACATCCCGATCCGCAGCGCCGAGGGCCGCCGCATCCGGCAGGCGTTCGTCGTCGGCAGCGGCTTCGAGTCGCTGATGACCGCCGACTACAGCCAGATCGAGATGCGGATCATGGCGCACCTGTCCGAGGACGCCGGGCTGATCGAGGCGTTCACGTCGGGGGAGGACCTGCACTCGTTCGTCGCCTCCCGGGCGTTCGGCATCCCGATCGAGCAGGTCGACCCGGAGATGCGCCGGCGGATCAAGGCGATGAGCTACGGCCTGGCGTACGGCCTGTCCGCCTACGGCCTGTCGCAGCAGCTGCGGATCACCCCGGAGGAGGCGCGCGAGCAGATGCACGCCTACTTCGAGCGCTTCGGCGGGATCCGCGACTACCTCGACGGCGTCGTCGACGACGCGCGGCAGACCGGTTACACCGAGACCACGCTGGGCCGCCGCCGCTACTTGCCCGACCTCACCAGCGACAACCGGCAGCGCCGGGAGATGGCCGAGCGGATGGCGCTGAACGCCCCCATCCAGGGCTCGGCCGCCGACGTCATCAAGGTCGCCATGCTCAACGTGGAGAAGGCGATCGAGGCCGAGGGGCTCCGGTCCCGGATGCTGCTGCAGGTGCACGACGAACTGGTGCTCGAGGTCGCCGCCGGTGAGCACGACGCGCTGGAGGCGCTGGTCCGCCGGGAGATGGCCGGAGCGGCGCAGCTGTCGGTGGCGCTGGAGGTCTCGGTCGGCTTCGGCACGAGCTGGGACGCCGCCGCCCACTGACGCGGTCCGGGGGTCAGCCGGCCGGCCGTCCCCCGGTCCGGTCGGCGAGCCAGCCGGCCACCAGCGCGAAGCTGCGGTCGTTGCCCACCTCGGACGGGAAGCCGTGGCCGTTGCCGCGGATGCCGTGCTCGCCCAGCTGCAGGTGGTCGACGGCCACCCCACCGTCGCGCAGGAAGGCCACCGTCTGCGCGTCGGCCGCCGCCCGGCCGGAGGCGTCGGCGGTCACCACGCACACCGGGACGCCGGCGAGCCCGGGCAGCCGGCCGTCGTCGTCCCGGCGCAGCGGGCGGCAGGTGAGCCCGCCGTCCAGCCGGCCGGTCACGCCCAACCGGGTCAGGTCCAGCCCCGGCGGGCCGAGCGGCTCGAGCGCGACCAGCGCCCGCACCAGCTCCGGCCGCCCGTCGGCGGCGAGCCAGCCGGCCGGTGCGCCCGCCGAGTGCGTGACGACGACGGCCGGCCCGGTGCGCTCGAGCAGGTCGACCAGCCGCCGGGCGTCCAGGTCCTGACCGAGCGCGGCGTCCCGCAGCATCCCGGCCGACGAGGCCACCTGCGCGTCCAGGTGCGCGGAGCCCGGCGTCCGACCCCACGGCCAGCCGGTGTGGGCGGCCGCGCGGTCGCCGTCCGGCGGGACGAGGAAGCCGGCGCCGGCGTGGTCGGGGAACGCGGTGCGGGGGCCGAGCCGGGCGGGGTCCCAGGGGGAGCGGCCGTGGCCGGGGCGGTCGAGCAGGTAGACGGGGAAGCCGGCGTCCACCGCCAGGTCGGCCCAGCCCGGCGCCGCGCCGGTCGTGCCCAGCCAGTCGGTGGACTGGCTGCCCCCGCCGTGCACGAGCACCAGCGGCGGCCGGCCGGTGAGCTCGGCGGGCGCCTCCCACTGCACCCAGGCCGGGCCGAGCTGCCAGGCGCCCCGGTCGTCGTGCGCCAGGTCGCCGGGCAGCCAGCAGCCGCCGCGCCGCCGGTGCACCGGCGGCTGCTGCTCGTGCGGCGCGGTCACCGGGCGCCGACGAGCGAGGGCGTCTCCATGGCCTTGGTGCTCATCAGCCGGGCGACGAGCGCGTCCTCGTCGGTCTCCAGCCGCTTCAGGTCGGCCATGTCGCGGGCCAGCCGGTCGGGGTCGGCGGAGTGGAAGATCAGCCGCTTGATGGCGGTGGCCGCCGGGTTGACCATCTCCAGGAACACCCGGCGGCGCTCCCGCGCGTAGTCGTCGAGCACCTCCTCGGGCGCCTGGCCGGCCAGCACCGCGGCCAGCGCCTCGTGCAGCACGAAGGTGTCGAACAGGCCGCCGGTCAGGCCGAGGCCGCCGGCGGGGTTGGTGACGTGCGCGGCGTCGCCGGCCAGCAGCACCCGGCCCGACCGGAAGGTGGTGGCCGCCCGCTGGTGCATCCGGTAGGGCGCGTGCTCGACGACCTCCAGCCCGTCGAGGTCGGGCAGCACCGCGGAGAAGAACCCGGGCATCCGGTCCAGCACGCCGTCCAGCGGCAGCGCGTCGCCCTCGCAGTAGGTGTAGCGCCACAGCCCGGTGCCGCCGGTCTCGTCGAGCTTGGCGATCACCGCGCCGTACACGTCGTCGACGATGAAGGTGTTCTGCGCGAACCCGCGCTCGGCGAACGGGTAGCGGATGTTGGTGGCCACGAACCGCTCCGGCCAGGTGAACCCCTCGAACGCCAGCCCGAGCGCCGTCCGGACGGCGCTGTGCGACCCGTCGGCGCCGATCAGCCAGCCGGCGGTCAGCGTGCGGGTGCCCTCGGGCGTGCGGACGCTGGCGGTCACCGACCGCGCGTCCTGCGCCAGGCCGACCAGCTCGTGCTGCCACAGCACGGTGGCGTGCTCGTACCGGGCGAGCTGCTCCAGTGCGATCTCCACCAGGGCGCCCTGGCCGAGGTGCAGGTTGTAGGGCCGGGGCACCCGGCCGGTGAGCGCGTCCAGGCCGAACCGGACCCGCTCGCCGGTGCGGTGCGCGCGGTACTCGTAGTCCTGCTTGAGGATCCCGCGGCGGGCGGCCTCCTCGTACACCCCGAGCCGGTCGAGCCCGTCGAGCACGGCCCAGTGGTAGATCGCCGCCCGCGGCGACTGGACGACGTCCGGCGACCGGTCGACCACCGTGACCGGCACCCCGGCCCGGGCCAGCCCGAGGGCGTTGAGGATCCCCACCGGCCCGGCCCCGACCACCAGCACCCCGTCGCGCGCGCTCATGGGGGAACGCTCCGCGCCGGGCGGGGGCCGGGGCAACCCGGCTTCCGCGTCACGGCGGTACAGGAGCTCAGGCGGTGGCGCTGCCGTCCGCCCGGCGGACCTCGGCGAACGGCCGGGACTGCCACAGCGCCCAGTCGGCGCTCACGTCGCCGGCGGTGCGCAGCAGCTTCGGCAGGTGCTCGTCGAGCAGCGTCGCGGTCGAGGTCTCCGCGGCGTGCACCGTCACGTTCATCGCCGCCCGCACCGTGCCGGTGCCGTCGCGCACCGGCACGGCCACCGAGCGCACCCCGGGGGCGAGCTCCTCGTCGGCCAGCGCCCAGCCGCGGGCGCGCACCGCCGTCAGCTCCTCGTCGAGCTGCTCGCGGCTGCGGCCGATGTAGGGCGGCAGCCCGGCGCGGCTGGGCTGGGCCAGCACCGCCTCGAGCTCAGCCGCCGGCAGCGCGGCCAGCAGCACCTTGCCCTGCGAGGTCTGGACGGCGGGGAAGCGGGTGCCGATGTCGACCCGCAGCGCGATCAGCTTGGGCACCGCCACCCGGGCGACGTAGACGATGTCCGGGCCGTCCAGCTGCGCCATCGACGACGACTCGCCGGTGGCGGCGACCAGCTGCTCCAGGTGCGGGCGGGCGACGTCCCACAGCCCGAGCGCACCCACGTAGGCCATCCCGAGGGTGAGCACCTTCGGGGTGAGCCGGAACGCCCCGCCGCTGACGCTGACGAAGCCGAGCTCCTCCAGCGTCAGCAGCAGGCGGCGGGCCGTCGGGCGGGCCAGCCCGGCCGCCGTCGCGACGTCGCTGAGCGACATCGCCGGCCGGTCCGGCCCGAAGCAGGCCAGCACGTCGAGGCCGCGGGCGAGCGCCTCGACGAAGTCCGGCCCGCTGCCCCGGCCCGCCATCAGCCGGCCGCCCCCTCGTCGGCGTCGCCGAACAGGCTGCTGCGGGCCTCGCGGGTGCTCGCCGACTTGTACTCGGTGTACGTGTACGGGTTGTCCAGCACCTCGTCGTCCGAGGGCAGGTCCGGGTTCATCCCGGCGGCCCACGCCTCCTCGCCCAGGCTGCTGCGCAGGTGGTCGACGGTGGCCTCGACCTCGCGGCGCACCGCGGCCAGGTCCGCACCCACCAGCTGGTGGTCGTGCTTCACGATCCGGCCGTCGACCAGCACGGTGTGCACGTCGCCGCGCTGCGCCTGGAAGGCGACGTGGCCGTAGGGGTTCAGCAGCGGGAACGACACCGGCGAGCGGTCGTTCTTGATCAGCACGACGTCGGCCTTCTTGCCCGGCTGCAGGCTGCCCAGGTCGTCCCGGCCCAGCGCCCGGGCGCCACCGCGGGTCGCCCAGTCGACGACCTGCTCGGCGCGCAGGTGCACGTGCGTGACCGTCTCGCCCTGGACGTGCGCCTCCAGGTGCTCCCGCGACCGGTCGGCGCCCAGCGTGGTCCGCATCGCGGAGAACAGGTCGCTGCTCCACCACACGCTGGTGTCCATCGACAGCGACACCGGGATGTCGTGCCGGCGCACCTGCCAGGTGGGCGGGTAGCCCTGGCCGGCGCTCTGCTCGGACTCCGTGGACACCGAGACCGAGCCGCCGGTGGCGGCGATGCGGTGGTACGAGTCGGTGTCCAGGGTGGCGGCGTGCACGTAGACCGTCTCGGGGGTCATGAAGCCGTGCTCGTGCATGAGCTTGATGCCCGCGTCGTTGGTGGCGCCCCAGACACCGGCGTGCGTGGTGACCGGCAGGCCTAGCTCGCGGGCGGCCTCGAACGCCGCCTTCTCCGGGAACGACGGGTCGCCGGTGACGTCGAAGGCGAGCTGCAGGCCGAGCCGGCCCTCGTCCCGGCGGCGCCGCAGGAACGCCTGGACGCCGGGGTCGGTGGCCCACTCCCACGGACCGGCCTGGATGTTGCCGTAGGCCAGGTAGAACCGGCCGGGGACGGCGAGCAGCGCGTCGGCCGCGGCCTCGGCGTGGTCGACGGTCTGCAGGCCGTGCGACCAGTCGACGGTGGTGGTGACGCCCGCCTCGAGCGCGTCCCAGGCCGAGACCAGGTTGCCGGCGTGCACGTCCTCGGGGCGGAAGGCCCGGCCGTGCTCCAGGTAGTACCAGACGAAGTACTGGGTGAGGGTCCAGTCGGCGCCGTAGCCGCGCATCGCGGTCTGCCACATGTGCCGGTGGGTGTCGATCATCCCGGGCATCACGATGCCGCCGGTCGCGTCGACCTCCAGCGTGCCCTCGGGGACGTCGAGCGCTGGTCCGACCGCGGCGATGGTGTCGCCGACGACGAGCACGTCCGCGGACGGGAGGACGGTGTGCGCGTCGTCCATGGTCAGCACGGTGCCGCCGCGCAGCACCACGGGACGACCGGACGACTGCTCCGCGACATCGGTGTCGGGACGGGACACGGGCTCCTCCTGAGCTCGGTGGGGCATCAGCGGACGGCCGTCCGTACAGCGGTCAGCCGTTCATCGCGCTCACCTTTGACGTGAGCGCGCCCACATGTCAAGAGGTCGCAGCGTCCAGTCTGTGTCGCTTGACAGCCGGCCGGACGGTCCCCGAGACTGCCGTCCACCGCAGCGGACGACCGTCCGTCAGGCGGCGGACGACTCGACGACGACTCGATGACGAGGAGTGGGCGCAGGCATGACCGACCCCCGACCGGACGCCGCCGGGGCCGCGGGCCCCCTGAGCGGGCTGCTGGTCGCCGACTTCTCCCGCATCCTCGCCGGCCCGTACGCCACGATGCTGCTGGCGGACCTCGGCGCCGAGGTGGTCAAGGTCGAGGGCCCGCACGGCGACGACACCCGCACCTGGCAGCCGCCGGTCCGCGAGGGCGTGTCCACCTACTACCTGGGCGTCAACCGCAACAAGCGCTCGGTCGCCCTGGACCTCAAGGACCCCGCCGACCTGGCCGCCGCCCGGGAGCTGGCCCGCCGCGCCGACATCGTCATCGAGAACTTCAAGAGCGGCGGCCTGGCCCGCTTCGGGCTGGACTACGACAGCGTGGCGGCCACCAACCCGCGGGTCGTCTACGCCTCGATCACCGGCTTCGGCAGCCAGCCCGGCGGCGCGGAGCTGCCCGGCTACGACCTGATCGTGCAGGCCATCTCCGGGCTGATGAGCCTCACCGGCTCGCCCGACGGCGAGCCGTACCGGGCCGGCATCTCGGTGTTCGACGTTATGGCCGGGCTGCACGCCACCATCGGGGTGCTGTCCGCGCTCAACCACCGGCACGCCACCGGCGAGGGACAGCACGTCGAGGTGAACCTGCTCTCCTCGGCGCTGTCCGGGCTGGTCAACCACGCCAGCGCGGTCGTCGCCGGCGACGTGGTGCCGTTCCGGATGGGCAACAGCCACCCGAGCCTCTTCCCCTACGAGCCGCTGCCCTGCGCCGACGGCGAGCTGATCATCACCGCCGGCAACAACGGCCAGTTCCGCCGCCTGGTCGAGGTGCTCGGGGTGCCCGGGCTCGCCGACGACCCGCGGTTCAGCCGCAACGAGGACCGGACGGCGCACCGCGACGAGCTGCGCCCGCTGCTGGTCGAGCGGCTGCGCACCCGGACCAAGCTGGAGTGGTTCCGCGACATCATCGCCGCCGGCGTGCCGTGCGGGCCGATCAACACCGTCGACCAGGGCGTCGCCTTCGCCGAGGAGGTGGGCCTGGACCCCGTCGTCCAGGTGGGGGAGGGCGGCTCGGGCGTCCCGATGGTCCGCAACCCGATCACCTTCTCCGCCACCCCCGCCGCCTACCGGCTGCCGCCGCCGGCGCTCGACGAGCACGGCGCCGAGATCCGCAGCTGGCTCGCCACCCCGCAGGAGGACGCCTCGTGACCGACGGGACCACGCCGGAGTACCCGACCGCGCTCGGCGCGTCGAGCCTGCACTCGATCACGCTGCTGGGCACCGACCTCGCCCGCGACGTGATGGGCTCGGTCGGCTTCGGCGAGCTCGCCTTCTGGCTGGCCACCCAGCGCCGGCCCACCCCGGGGGAGACCCGGGTGTTCGAGGCGGTGCTCGCCGCGCTGGCCGACCACGGGTTCACGCCCACCGCGATCGTCACCCGCCTCACCTGGCTGTCGGCACCGGACTCGGTGCAGGGCGCGCTGGCCGCGGGGCTGCTGGGCGGCGGCTCCCGGTTCCTCGGCGTCACCGAGGACTGCGGCCGCTTCCTGCACGACGTCCTCACCGGCGTCGAGGGCGACCTGCCCACCGACGACGCCGGCTGGGACGCGCTCGCGCTGGAGACGGTCACCGCGCAGCGGGCCGCCAAGCGGTTCGTGCCGGGGCTGGGGCACCACGTGCACAAGGAGGGTGACCCG
The DNA here is from genome assembly GCF_040659695.1 of Modestobacter sp. NPDC049651. NCBI lineage: Bacteria > Bacillati > Actinomycetota > Actinomycetes > Geodermatophilales > Geodermatophilaceae > Modestobacter > Modestobacter sp. NPDC049651. Next base: position 168,235 of record NZ_JBFAOG010000007.1, on the reverse strand, counting down.
CGCACCCCGCGGCTGTTCGAGATCGCCACCGAGGAGGGGCTGGTCGGCCCGCACCTGGCGCTGTTCGCCGCGATCGGCCGGGTGCACCCCCAGGTGCTGGGCCGGACGCTGCCGCTCAACGGCGCGGGCGTCTGCGGCGCCGCGCTCGCCGACCTCGGGCTGCCGTTGGAGCTGCTGCGCGGCTTCGCGCTGCTGGCCCGCACCGCGGGGCTGATCGGGCAGCTCGCCGAGGAGATCCGGCACCCGGTCGGCAACGACGTGTTCCTCTCGGTGGACCTCAGCAACCGCTCGGTCGATCCTGACCCCTACGTGCCCGACCAGAAGACCAACGGAGGTCGTCATGGCTGAACTGGCCGCGGTCATCGCGTCCACGCACCACCCCTTCTACTACCGCGCCAGCACCTCCACCGGCGCCGACCGCCCGCCGTTCGCCGACGAGTGGGTGGCCAAGATCGAGCGGTTCCGCGAGACGCTCACGGCGGCCGAGCCCGACGTCCTGGTGATGGTCGGCAGTGACCACTTCCACCAGCTGTGGCTGGACAACATGCCGCAGTTCCTGGTCGGCAAGGCGCCGTTCTTCGACGCCAACTGGTACAACGAGGAACGCGAGTTCGGCCTGCCGAAGATGACGCTGCGCGGGGAGGAGGACCTCGCCGCGCACGTGCTCCGCACCGGCCTGGACGACGGCTTCGACCTGGCGTTCAGCAACGAGCTGCGGATCGACCACAGCATCACCTGCCCGATCATCACGCTGCGGCCGCAGGCGGACCTGCCGATCGTGCCGGTCTACACGAACATCTTCGCCCCGCCGCTGCCGCAGCCCAAGCGCTTCGTCCAGCTCGGGCAGGCGCTGCGGCACTGGGTGGAGTCCTGGGAGTCGGACAAGCGGGTGGCGGTCATCGGCACCGGCCACCTCTCGCTCGAGCTCGGCGGCCCGCGCCAGTTCGGCGAGCACGGGCCCGACCCGGAGTTCGACCGCAAGGCCGTCGACTGGATCGCCTCCGGCGACATCGAGGGCTGCCTGTCCGAGGTGACCCTCGACAGCCTGCACCACCCGGGCAACGCCACCCACGGGTTCATGGACTTCATGCTGATGATGGGCGTGGCCGGCGAGGGCCGGAAGGCCGACCACGTCGACACCCTCGACCTGTTCCACACCATGGAGGCCTACTTCACCTGGTACCCGGGAGGGGACCCCCGATGAGCAAGTACCTGGTGGACAAGTTCCTCTACACCGTCGACCGCGACCCGGAGCTGGTGGAGCGCTACCGCGAGGACCCGGCCGGCACGGTCGCCTGGTGGGAGGCCGAGCGGGCCGGCGTCATCCTCAACTGCCTGGTCGACGAGCGGACGACGTGGCTGTCGTTCACCGACGAGGAGCGGCGGGCGCTGGCCGGGCACGACCACGTGGCGCTGTTCTCCCTCGGTGCCCACCCGTTCCTGACCCTCACGCTGTTCATCGCCATGTTCGAGCGCGACCACGGGCCGCTGGAGTACCAGAAGGCCTACGGCAAGGCGATGGAGCACATCTCGATGCCCTACCCGGACATCGCCACCTGAGGAGTCCCCACCCGGCGGCCACGGGCCGCCCGACGAGCTGCCACCCCGGTCCTGCGCCCCCTGCGGACCGGGGTGGCGTCGTCCCCGGCCCCGGCCCCGGTCAGCGGTCGGTCGCCGGCTCCCCGACGGCGCCGGCCAGCACCGCCTCGTGCCGGGCCTGCACCAGGTGGTCCCAGTCGTGGTCGGTCAGCAGGTACGGCGCGTCCCGGCGGACCGCGTCCACCAGCAGGTCGGCGACGGTGTCCGGTGACATGCCCGCGCTGAGCGTGGCGTGCATCCGCTCCCGCAGCTCGGCCCCGGCGCGGGCGCCCTCGGTCTCGGTCGCGTTGCGCAGGTGGGCCGGCCGGTTGCGGCTGCCGTGGAACAGCTCGGTGGCGATCGTGCCCGGGCACAGCGCGGTGACGCCGATCGGGGCGCCGCGCCCGCGCAGGTCGGCGGCGAGCACCTCGGTGAGCGCGAACACCGCCTGCTTGGTGATCCCGTACATGTTGGACGCCGCGATGACCGAGGTCATCGAGCAGGTGTTGACCACGTGCGCCGGCTCCCCGTGGGCGAGCATCCGCGGGACGAACGCCCGCACGCCGTGCACCACCGACCAGAAGTTGACGTCGACCGTCCAGCGCCAGTCCGCGTCGGTGGCCTCCCAGATCGCGCCGTCCAGGTAGCCCTCGACCCCGGCGTTGTTGCACAGCAGGTGCACCGCGCCGAACCGGCCGGTCGCCTCCTCCGCCAGGTGCTCGACCGCGGCGGGGTCGGCGACGTCGGTGCGCACGCCCACCACGTCGGCGCCGGTGGCGGCGATCTCGGCGACGGTGCGGTCCAGCGCGTCCTGCTGGACGTCCGCGGCCACCACCCGCATGCCCTCGGCGGCCCATCGCCGGGCGAACGCCCGGCCCATGCCGCTGCCGGCTCCGGTGACCACGGCCACCCGGCCCTCGAACTGGTCCATCCTCGGAACTCCTGTCTGCGGGGGAGCGGGATCTGCGGGGAGCGGGGTCAGCGCGGGACGGCGAGCACGCGCACCAGGTCACCCGGCCGCTGCAGCCGGACCAGCGCGTCGGGCACGTCGGCGAGGGCGACCCGCTCGCTGACCAGCCCGGTGAGCAGGGGGTCGCCGGTGGCGGCGTGCGCGACCGCGGCGGTGTAGTCGCTGTGCCGGAAGGCGCAGCTGCCGGTGAGGGTGAGCCCCTCGCCGACCAGCGGGCCCAGCGGCACCGCGGCGGCCTCCCCGGAGAGCGCGACCTCCACGCAGGTGCCGCCCGGCGCGAGCACCGCCATCGCGTCGGTGACCGCGCCGGGCGCGGCCGAGCACTCCAGCACGGCGTCGAACCGGCGCCCGGTCCGCGCGACGTGCTCGGCGAGGGAGACCTCGCGGGTGTCGATGACGACGTCGGCGCCGGCCGCGGCCGCCGCCCGGCGCCGGCCGGCCGAGCGGCCGGCTCCGACGACGTGGTCCACCCCGGCGGCCTTGAGCGCGATCACCGCGTTGAGCCCGATGGTGCCGACCCCGAGCACCAGGACGGCGTCCCCCGGCCCGACCCCGGCCAGCGCGACCGCCCGGCGGGCCACGGCCAGCGGCTCCGCGTGCGCGCCCCACTCGGCCGGCACCCCCTCGGGCAGCGCGACCAGCTGCGCCGCGGGCACCGCGACGAACTCCGCGTACGCACCGGGCGCGGTGATGCCGATGTTCGGCAGCGCCGCGCAGCGGAACGGCAGCCCCCGCCGGCAGTCGCGGCAGCTGCCGCACGAGCCCAGCGGGTCGACGGCGACCGCCTGGCCCAGCTGCCAGCCGGTGACCTCGCGGCCGAGCGCGACCACCCGGCCGCCGAACTCGTGCCCCAGCACCTGGCCCTCGGTGGTCATGCCCTGTTCCACCGCGTGGACGTCGCTGCCGCACAGCCCGCACGCAGCCACCTCGACGACGACCCCGTCGGGCGCCGGGGTGGGGTCGGGCAGCTCGGTCAGCTCGGTGCCCCCGGGCACGCAGACGACGGCCTTCACCGGCGTCCGCCGCTGGTCGTCGGCCCAACCGTGACCCGCATGCCCATGACGAGAGCTCCTCCGCGACGACGATCCCGGCGGCCGGTGCGACCCGGGTCGGTGGCCGCCGACGGTAGCGGCCCGGCGGCGGGGTGAGCGGCTCGTTCCACGGTCCGGAAGACGGATGCGAACCGTCCCCGAACCTGCCGGCGCCGTTCCGCATCACGAAGGCGTCACTGCTCAGCGGGCTTGTTGACAAGTAACCATCCTCGTGGCGATAGTCCCCGCCACGAGTGGTGGCGGTCACACCGCAGCCCTCGTCGCCCGAGCCGCCGGTGGACCCCGGTGCGGGCAGGTCACCTGCACCGGCGTGCGGGCCAGCCGGCCCCCGCCCCCTCCCACGGCGAGGAAGAACTCGATGACGAGACGCTCCCGCGCGGTCCCCCGGACCGTCGCCTCCCGCTCCCTGGCGATGATCGCGGTCTCCGCGGTGGGCCTGTCCCTGGCCCTCACCGGCTGCGGTGCGGTCAGCTCCAGCACCGACTCCAGCGACTCCGGCTCGTCCGGCTCGTCCGGCAGCAAGGCCGGCGGGCCGTCCGACGCGCAGCTCACGGAGCTCAAGAAGCTGGTGTCCGACGCCCAGGCGGTGCCGACGTTCCAGGCGCCCGGGCCGGCCTTCGACGTCTCGTCGGTCAAGGGCAAGAAGGTCATGGTCATCCCGACGGCCAGCCAGCTCCCGGTGTGCGACCAGATCGGCAAGGACATCGTCGGCCTGGCCGAGAGCGTCGGGATGACCGGCACCTACTTCCAGAACAGCGGCGGCGCCAGCGGCTGGATCCCGGGCATGCAGCAGGCCGTCAGCCAGCACTACGACGCGATCGTGCTGGTCTGCGGCATCGACCCGAACCTGATCACCCCCCAGGTCCGGGCGGCGACCGACGCCGGCATCGCGGTCATCGACTCCGGCCTCGGCGACACCGAGGACGGCGGCACCGACCCGCTGGTGACCGCGCAGACCAACATCCCCAACGCCGAGTCCATCCGGCGGTCGGTGGACGTGGCGATCCTGGACCACAAGGGCAGCCCGTTCGACGCCTACATGGTCACCTCCAACGAGGTGCCCTCCAGCGTCGTGATGGCCAAGGCCGTGACCGACGAGTTCAAGAAGTACTGCCCCGGCTGCAAGCTGACCTCGACCAGCGTCGCGGTGCCGGACTGGGCCACCAAGGTGCAGCCGGCGGTGAACTCCGCGCTGCTCGCCAACCCGAAGATCAAGGCGGTCATCCCGATCTTCGACGGCATGGTCCCGCCCGCCGCGGCGGCCGTGACCGGGTCCGGCAAGAGCGGCGTCTACCTGTACGGCGACTACGGCGGCACGCCGGCGTACATCAAGGAGATGGGCACGACCATCCCGATGCACTCCGACACGGGGCCGACCCACCTCTGGCGGGCCTACGCGACCACCGACCAGATGCTGCGGGTGCTGACCAAGGCCGGTGCCGTCGACCCGAACAAGGCGATGGACCCGCACCGGCTGTGGACGCTGGACAACAAGGACGACGTCAACGGCCCGAACGACGGGTTCGGCACCGACTTCGAGACCCAGTACAAGAAGCTCTGGGGTCTGGGTTGAGCGACCCGGTCCGCAGCTCCGCCGGGGGGACGTCCGTCCCCCCGGCGGGGGCGGTCCCCGCCCTGGAGCTGCGGCACATCACCCAGCACTTCGGCGCCTTCCGGGCGCTGTCGGACGTCTCGGTGCGGATCGACCAGGGGGAGATCGTCGGGCTGCTCGGCGAGAACGGGTGCGGCAAGTCGACGCTGGTCAAGGTGCTGGCCGGGGTCAACCACCCGGACCCCGGCGGTGAGCTGCTGGTCGACGGCCAGCCGGTCGACCTGCCGCTGGCGCCCGGGCAGTTCCGCGACCTGGGGCTGAGCTTCGTGCACCAGGACCTGGGCCTCGCCCGCACGCTGACGGTCACCGAGAACCTGATGGTCGGCCAGACCGGCGCGGCGTCCTCGCGCCGGCCGATCAACTGGCGGGCGCAGCGGGCGCGCACCCGTGCGCTGCTGCGGTCCTACGGCGTGGACGTCGAGCCCGACGCGATCATCAACCAGCTGCCGCCGGTCGGCCAGGCGCTGGTGGCGATCGTCCGCGCGGCCGAGGAGCTCAAGGCCTACCGCGAGCGCAGCGAGGTCGCCCGGTCGATCCTGTTCCTGGACGAGCCGACCGTCTTCCTGCCCGAGGGGGAGGTCGCGTTCCTGTTCGCCCTGGTCCGCCGGGTCGTGGCCGACGGCGCCAGCGTCGTGTTCATCTCCCACGACCTCGCCGCCGTCCGCGAGCTGTGCGACCGCGTGGTCGTGCTGCGCGACGGGCAGCTGGCCGGCGGGGCCGCGATCAGCGACGTCGACGACCAGCAGCTGGTCGACATGATCGTCGGCCCGGCGAGCGGCAAGCTCGTCGGGCTGGCGCACCGGCGGTCGTCCGACGTGGACATCGCCACGCTGGAGCCGCGCGTGGCCGTCGAGGGCCTGCGGGGCGGCCGCGCCGTCGACGTCACCTTCTCGGTGCGGCCGACGGAGGTCGTCGGGCTGGCCGGCCTGCTCGGCTCCGGCGCCGAGGAGGTGCCCTACCTGCTGTTCGGCGCGCACCGCTCGACCGCCGGCACGCTGACCCTGGACGGCGAGCGGCTGCGCGTCCCGTCGCTGGACCCGACGTCGGCGGTGCGGCACCGGATCGCGCTGGTCCCCGCCGACCGCCGGCGGGACGGCGTCGCGCCGACCCTGTCGGTGGGGGAGAACGCGACCATCCTGGTCAACGACTCCTACACCCGGCTGGGCCGGCTGCAGGGCGGCCGGCTGCGCGGGCTGGTCAAGCGGATGGTGGAGACCTTCGACGTCCGGCCGCGCAACCCCGACGTGCTGATGGGCAACCTCTCCGGCGGCAACGCGCAGAAGGTCGTGCTCGCCAAGTGGCTGGAGATCGAGCCGCGGCTGCTCCTGCTGCACGAGCCCACCCAGGGCGTCGACGTGGCCGCCCGCGCGGAGATCTACCGGCTGGTCCGCGAGGCCACCGCCCGCGGCACCACGACCGTCTGGGTGTCCAGCGACTTCGAGGAGCTGGCCACCGTGTGCGACCGGGTGCTCGTCGTCGCCGACGGCGCGGTCCGCGCCGAGCTGGTCGACGGCGAGATCACCGAGGAGGCGATCAGCGCCGCCGTCTACCACTGGTCGACCGACGCCGCCGCCGTCCTGGCCGGCCAGCCCACCCCCTGACCCCACCCGACCCGCACCCGAGGGAAGACCCACATGTCCACGACGGACGTCGCACCGCAGGCCACCGGGCAGCCCGACCCGGACGAGAAGAAGCTGTCCTCCACCCACGGCGGCGGAGGGTGGGGTGTGTGGGCCGAGCGGCTGGCGCTGCCGGTCGCCTGGCTCGCGCTGATCGTCGTCTTCGGCGTCGCCACCCCGGAGACGTTCCTGACCTGGGCCAACGTCTCGAACGTGCTCAGCGCCCAGGTGGTGCTGCTGGTCCTGGCGCTGGCCGCGCTGATGCCGTCGTTCGTGGGGGACTTCGACCTGTCCCTCGGCGGGATCATGGGCCTGACGGCGATGACCGCCGGGGTGCTCAACGTCCAGCACGGGGTGGGCATCTGGACGGCGTGCCTGATCGGCGTGGTCGTCGCCGTGGTGGCCGGTGCGCTCAACGGGCTGTTCGTCGTCCACTTCGACACCGACCCGCTCATCGTCACCCTCGGCATGGGCACGGTCTTCACCGGCGCGATCTTCTGGCTCGCCGGCTCGAACACGATCGTCGGCATCGACCGGGCGCTGTCCACGGCGACGTTCACCACCCGCCTGTTCGGGCTGTCGTTCGAGTTCTGGTACGCGCTCGTCCTGCTGCTGGTCGTCTGGTATGTCTCCTCGTTCACCCCGATCGGGCTGCGGGCGCTGTTCGTCGGCCAGTCGCGCGACGTCGCCCGGCTCAGCGGCATCCGGGTGAACCGGCTGCGCTGGGGCGGCTTCGTGCTCGGCGGCCTCGTGGCGGGGCTCGCCGGCGTGCTGTTCCTGGGCACGACCGGCTCGGCCGACCCCACGGCCACCGGCGGCTTCCTGCTCCCGGCCTACGCGGCGGTGTTCCTCGGGGCGACCAGCATCAAGCCCGGCCGGTTCAACGCGATCGGCACCGGTATCGCGGTGTTCTTCCTGGCCACCGGGGTCAACGGGCTGCAGCTGCTCGGCGCGCAGAACTACGTCCAGCAGCTGTTCTACGGCGCCGCGCTGGTGGTCGCGGTCGTGCTCTCCCGGCAGCTGCGCCGCCGGCGCTGACCGGGCCCGGGGTCAGCCGGGCAGGTCGGCGACGAGCACGAGCGTCCCGGGCACCAGCGCGCCGCGCTCGGGCGACCACTGGCCCCAGGTCTGCGTCCGGCCCGGCGTCCACTCGGGTTCCAGCAGGTCGGTGAGCCGGAAGCCGGCGCCGACCACCGCCCGCACCCAGTCGCCGACGGTCCGGTGGTGCTCGACGTAGACGGTGCGCCCGGCCTCGTCGGTCTCGACGTAGGGGCGCCGGTCGAAGTAGGAGGCGACGACCCGCAGGTCGTCGGGGTCGGGGGTGTCGGGCAGCGGCCAGCGCATCGGGTGGTTCACCGAGGCGACGAACCGCCCGCCCGGCCGCAGCACCCGGGCCACCTCGGCGAGCACCGCCTGCGCATCGGCGACGAACGGCAGCCCGCCGAACGCCGAGCAGGCCAGGTCGACGCTCGCGTCGGCGAGCGGGATCCGGCCGGCGTCGGCCTGGAACAGCGGCACGTCGACGCCGGTCGCCCGGTTGAGCTCCGCCGCCCGGGCGAGCATCCCGCCGGACACGTCGAAGGCCACCGGGACGGCGCCGGCGGTGCGCAGCCAGCGGGAGCAGGGCGCCGAGCCGCAGCCGACCTCGAGCACCCGCCGTCCGGCGACGTCGCCGAGCAGGTGCGCGTCGGCCTCGCGCAGCCCCTCCGGGCACCAGAGGAAGTCGACGTCGCCGAGGTCGTCGCCGTGCTCGGCGAGGTAGGCGGGCGCGGCGGCGTCCCACCACCCCCGGTTGGCCCGGGCGGACTCGTCGGCCCCGGCCGGACGGCGGGCGACACCACCCGCCGCGGGGTACCCGTCGGACGCCAGCGGGAGACCGGGGGCGGAGGAGGAGGGTCCGGAGGAGCTGCTCATGACACGCCGATCGTGACACGCCGCCCGGGCCCCGGCGGCCGGGCACCCAGGTGGACCCGTACCCTCCGGCGTCCGTACCATGGAATGGCGCCAGGGGTGTGGTGTGTTCTCTCCGCAGTCGGAGGGAGTCCCCCTCGACCCCTCCCGTGGCACCTCCCGATGACCCGTCCGGGTCACCGGTCCCTACGCACCCCCCGTCCGGAGCACTCGACCACATGACCTCCACCCAGGTCCGTCCCGACAGCACCCCCCAGATCGCCGTGAACGACATCGGCACGGCCGAGGACTTCCTCGCGGCGATCGACCAGACGATCAAGTACTTCAACGACGGCGACATCGTCGAAGGCGTCATCGTCAAGGTCGACCGGGACGAGGTGCTGCTGGACATCGGCTACAAGACCGAGGGCGTCATCCCCTCGCGTGAGCTGTCCATCAAGCACGACGTCGACCCGACCGAGGTCGTCCACGTCGGCGACGAGGTGGAAGCCCTGGTCCTCCAGAAGGAGGACAAGGAAGGGCGTCTGATCCTGTCCAAGAAGCGCGCGCAGTACGAGCGCGCCTGGGGCACGATCGAGGCCAAGAAGGAAGCCGACGAGGTCGTCACCGGCACCGTCATCGAGGTCGTCAAGGGCGGCCTCATCCTCGACATCGGCCTGCGCGGGTTCCTCCCCGCCTCACTGGTCGAGATGCGCCGCGTCCGCGACCTCCAGCCCTACGTGGGCCGCGAGCTCGAGGCGAAGATCATCGAGCTCGACAAGAACCGCAACAACGTCGTGCTGTCCCGCCGGCAGTGGCTGGAGCAGACCCAGTCCGAGGTCCGCAGCGAGTTCCTCAACAAGCTCGCCAAGGGCCAGGTCCGCACGGGCGTCGTCTCCTCGATCGTCAACTTCGGTGCGTTCGTGGACCTGGGCGGCGTCGACGGCCTGGTGCACGTCTCCGAGCTGTCCTGGAAGCACATCGACCACCCGTCCGAGGTCGTCGAGGTCGGCCAGGAGGTCACCGTCGAGGTCCTCGACGTCGACCTGGACCGTGAGCGGGTCTCGCTGTCGCTGAAGGCGACGCAGGAGGACCCGTGGCGTCAGTTCGCCCGGACCCACCAGATCGGCCAGGTCGTGCCCGGCAAGGTCACCAAGCTGGTGCCCTTCGGTGCGTTCGTCCGCGTCGACGAGGGCATCGAGGGCCTGGTCCACATCTCCGAGCTGGCCGAGCGCCACGTGGAGATCCCGGAGCAGGTCGTCCAGGTCGGCGACGAGCTGCTGGTCAAGGTCATCGACATCGACCTGGACCGCCGCCGCATCTCGCTGTCGCTGAAGCAGGCCAACGAGGGCGTCGTCGGCGACGAGGAGCAGTTCGACCCGGCCGCCTACGGCATGGCCGCCTCGTACGACGAGCAGGGCAACTACATCTACCCCGAGGGCTTCGACCCGGAGACCGGCGAGTGGCTCGAGGGCTACGACGAGGCCCGCGAGACGTGGGAGCGGCAGTACGCCGAGGCCCAGGCCCGCTTCGAGGCGCACCGCAAGCAGATCGCCGCGGCCCGCGAGGCCGACGCCGAGGCTGCGGCCGGTGGCAGCTACAGCAGCGAGCCGGCCGCGCCGGAGACCGGCACGGGCGGTGGCACGCTGGCGTCGGACGAGGCGCTGGCCGCCCTCCGCGCCAAGCTCGCCGGCGGGGAGTGACCTCTCCGCTCCGCTGAGCTGCTCGGCCGAGCAGCGCTGCAGCACCTGACAGTGGCCGTCCACCCTCCGGGGTGGGCGGCCACTGCCGCGTCCGGAGGAGGGCGGTGAAGGGCAGGGCCCCGCCGACCACGTGGTCGGCGGGGCCCTGCCCGGAGGTGCGCGCGGGCCGGTGCCCGGTACGTCCGTGACCGGGTCAGCGCGAGGTCGTCCGTGACCTGGCTGCCGTGGGCCGCGCGCGAGCGCGGGGAGCGCTCAGAGGCTCAGGATGATGGCGAACGCGCTGCGTGGGCGACCGCCGGCGTTGGCCAGGAAGTCCCAGGTGTGCCGGCCCGCGGGAGCGGTCGGGAGGAGCGCCCGGAGGAGTGCCGCACCCAGGCCACCGCGCTGCTTCTGCTGCAGGCGCTCGCGGACGGCGGGCAGGTCGGCGCAGCGCACCCCGGACGGACGGTCGGTCCGGTGCCGGCCGCGGCGCTGACCGACGGTCGTCGCGGGCACGTCGGCGAGCTGGGATCGGGACATCGTCGGGTCACACCTCTCTTGCTGCTGTGGCGGGGGAGGTCCACCGGGACGAAAGCTAATTCGTGGGACAGCTGTGACTGGTGCGACGCGCCGGTGCCGCGCCCGCCGTGACCTTCCCGAGACCTCCGGGCACCGCTCGTCCTCACTGTCCGTACCCGCTCGCTCCGGCCCTCCTGCGGGGGCCCGGCGCGAGTGCCAGGGGGCAGGAAGGTCCGGTGACTAGGGTCGTGCCGTGCTGAGGATCGGGCTGACCGGCGGCATCGGGTCGGGCAAGAGCACCGTGGCCGCGCTGCTCGCCGAACGCGGTGCCCTGGTGGTGGACGCCGACCGGATCGCCCGGGAGGTGGTCGAGCCGGGCACCCCGGGGCTGGCCGCCGTCGTCGAGGCGTTCGGGGACGGCGTGCTGACCGCCGACGGGGCGCTGGACCGGCCGGCGCTCGCGGCGATCGTCTTCGCCGACCCGGCGGCCCGCGCCCGGCTGGACGGCATCGTCCACCCGCTGGTGCGCGCCCGCGCCGCCGAGCTGACCGCGCAGGCGCCGGCTGACGGCATCGTCGTCCAGGACGTGCCGCTGCTGGTGGAGACCGGGCAGGCCGGCAGCTTCGACCTGGTGCTGGTCGTGGAGACCGACCTGGAGACCCGGGTGCGCCGCCTGGTCGGCCGCGGGCTGGCCGAGGCCGACGCCCGGGCCCGGATCGCCAGCCAGGCCACCGACGAGCAGCGCCGCGCGGTCGCCGACGCGGTGCTCACCAACGACGGCGACCGCGACGGGCTGGCGGCTCAGGTCGACCGGTTCTGGGCCGAGCGGGTGGCGGGCGCCGCCGACCGATGAGTTCGGCGTCCGGCGGGCGTCCTCCCTGCAGTGCGGGCGACCGGCGTCCGCCGACGAGAGGACCCGCGATGCCCGTCGCGCCGATCATCCCCAACCTCTGGTTCGACACCCAGGCCGAGGAGGCCGCCGAGTTCTACTGCTCGGTGTTCCCGAACTCCCGCATCGTCTCGGTCGCCCGCTACACCGACCTGGGCCCCGGGCCGGCCGGCAGCGTGATGACCGTCGAGTTCGAGCTGGACGGCCAGCGCTTCGTCGGCATCAACGGCGGGCCGGTGTTCACGTTCTCCGAGGCCGTCTTCTTCCAGATCACCTGCGCCGACCAGGCCGAGCTGGACCGGTACTGGGACGCGCTGCTCGCCGACGGGGGAGTGGAGAGCGAGTGCGGCTGGCTCAAGGACCGCTACGGGCTGTCCTGGCAGGTCGTGCCGGAGGGCATGGAGGAGCTGTTCGCCGACCCCGACCCCGCGCGGGTCCGCCGGGCGGTCCAGGCGATGTTCGGCATGCGCAAGCTGGACGTCGCCGCCCTGCGCGCCGCCGCGGACGGTGTGCCCGTCGGGTGAGCGGGTCCGAGGGACGACGAAGGCCCCAGGTCGGTGGACCTGGGGCCTTCGTCGTGCGTGGGCGATACTGGGATCGAACCAGTGACCTCTTCCGTGTCAGGGAAGCGCGCTACCGCTGCGCCAATCGCCCGTGTCCGTCTCCCCGCCGACTTCCCGTGGGGGAGCGCCGAGGTGGAGACGGGATTTGAACCCGTGTAGACGGCTTTGCAGGCCGTTGCCTCGCCTCTCGGCCACTCCACCGCACGCCGGGCGCCGGTCGATGACCAGCGCCCGGGAGTTCCGAGCGGACGACGGGATTCGAACCCGCGACCCTCACCTTGGCAAGGTGATGCTCTACCACTGAGCCACGTCCGCGTGCTGGACCAGGTCCGCGCAACGGGGAGAACTCTAGCGGATCCCGTTCCGCCGCCGGTCACCACCCCCCGGTGCCCGCGGGGCACCGAAGGACCCCGTGGAACGAGAAAGGCCCCAGGTCGGTGGACCTGGGGCCTTCGTGGTGCGTGGGCGATACTGGGATCGAACCAGTGACCTCTTCCGTGTCAGGGAAGCGCGCTACCGCTGCGCCAATCGCCCGTGTCCGTCTCCCCGTCGACTTCCCGTGGGGGAGCGCCGAGGTGGAGACGGGATTTGAACCCGTGTAGACGGCTTTGCAGGCCGTTGCCTCGCCTCTCGGCCACTCCACCGCACGCCGGGCGCCGGTCGATGACCAGCGCCCGGGAGTTCCGAGCGGACGACGGGATTCGAACCCGCGACCCTCACCTTGGCAAGGTGATGCTCTACCACTGAGCCACGTCCGCGCTGCGGACCAGGTCCGCGGTGCAGGAAGAACACTAACCGACGGGTCCCCCCGCTCCAACACCGGGGGTCCGCCCGGTGGCCGGCGGGGGTGACGCCGCAGGTCAGCGCCCCCGCGTCAGTGCGCCGAGGGGTTGTCCGAGCCGCCGTCGTGCAGCAGGGCGAGCAGCTCGGCGTCGACGTGCAGCGCGTCGCTCTCGGTGCCTGCGGGGACCAGGCGCTCGGTCTCCCGCAGGAAGTCGTCGACGACGCTGCTCGACAGCTCGAACAGCGCCTCGCCCGACGGGGCGCGCAGCTGCAGGTAGAGGACGTCGAGCGCGGCCCGCGCGGGCCAGATCCGCACGTCGCCGTCGCCGACCGGGGCGCTCAGCCCGGCGCGCAGCAGCTCCCGGCTCAACAGCCACTCCACACCGCCGTCGTCCTCGGCGTCCACGGCGTCCTCGAAGCCGGGGTCGCGCTCGTCGGCGGTGTCGTCGCCGAAGCGCACGCGGACGGCGAACGGGTCGGTCGAGTCGTAGACGAGGGCCGCCGGGACGGCGGTCCACGACTGGGGGCCGACCAGGTGGAGCGTCGTGCGGGCAGTGCAACCGGACCGGGGAGAGCGCGCCATGTCCTGTTAACGACCCAGTTCGACCCCAAGTCACGCATGACTTCGGCGTGTCGCGCCTCATTCGCACCGCGAGTCACACGGGCACCACCCGGCGCAGTCGACCTGGGGCGGAGGAGCGCGGGGAACCGGGGCTGCCGGGATGAACCGGATGGGTTGGGCGCGACGAAGACCGCGTGTGACGATGGGCCTCGTGAGTCGACCGACCCGGCAGGAGGACGGCGCGGCGGACGCCGAGCTGCTCTCCCGGGTGGCCGCCGGCGACCGCCGCGCGGTCGATGACCTGTACCAGCGCTTCCGGCGTCCGGCCTTCGCGCTCGCGCGGCGGGTGCTGGCCGACGACACCCTCGCCGAGGACGTGCTGCAGGACGTCTTCCTCAGCATCTGGCGCGACCCGTCCGGCTTCGACCGGGCGCGGGGGAGCGCGGCGTCCTGGGTGCTGACCCTGGTGCACCACAAGGCGGTCGACGCCGTGCGGCGCGAGGAGTCGCACCGGCGGCGCCGGGCGCGCGCCGAGGACGAGCTCGCCCTCGCCGCCCCCGTGCAGGAGGCGGAGGTGGACGACGAGGTGTCCGGTCGGCTCGAGGCCGACCGGGTGCGGACGGCGCTGCGCGGGCTCCCCGACGCCCAGCGCGAGGCGCTCGCCCTGGCCTACTACGGCGGCTACACCCAGCGGGAGGTGGCCGCGCTGACCGGCGCCCCGCTGGGCACCGTCAAGACGCGGATGCTCGCGGGCATGCGCCGGCTCAAGGACGCCCTCGACGGCGTGCCCGGCTCCCAGCCCGCCGGGGGGAGTGCCCGGTGAGCGCACCGACCGGACGTCCCGGCCCCGCCGGGCACGAGCAGTTCGAGGAGCTCGCCGTCGGCTGGGCGCTGCACGCGCTCGAGCCGGAGGACGAGGCCCTCTTCGCGGCCCACCTGGGCGGCTGCGCCCAGTGCACGCGGACCGTCGCCGACACCCAGGAGGTGATGGCGGCGCTGGCCTCGGACCTGCCGGAGGCAGAGCCGTCCGACGGGCTGCGCGACCGGCTGCGCGCCGCGGTGGAGGAGACCGAGCAGCAGTCGGCGGCTCCGCCCTCCCCGGTGCCGCCGGCCGTGCCGTCGAACCGGCCGTCGAACCGGCCGTCGACCCCGCCGGCTGCGCCGCGCACGGGCCCGGCCCGGCCTTCGTCCGCGCCGGTGCCCGGTCCGGGCGCCCTCGACGGTCTGCACCGCCCCCGCCCCCCGCGCGACCCGGACCTGCGCCCGGCCTGGCGGCGGGTGCTGCCCGGCGCCCTGGTGGCCGCCGCGGTGGCGGCGATCCTGGCGCTGGGCACCTGGAACGTCGTGATCGCCGGTGACCGGGACGCCGCCGAGGCGACGGCCGCCCGGCAGGAGCAGGTGCTGCGCGCGGTGCTGCAGGACGGCCCGGCGACGGTCGCCCCGCTGAGCGACCCCGAGGAGCCCGACGGGCCCCCGGTGGCCACCGTCGTCGCCCGGCGCGACGGGGTGCAGGTGGTGTCCAACGGGCTCGCGGTCAACGACCAGCGCGACGCCGTGTACGTGCTGTGGGGGATCGGCGACGAGTCGCCCGTCGCCCTCGGGACGTTCGACGTGGTCTCTCCCCGGATCGACCTCCGGACCGTAGGCTCGTCGGCGGCCGGGTCCGACGACTTCGACAGCTACGGCATCAGCCGCGAGCCCGGCCGGCAGGCTCCGTCGGCACCGACGGACATCGTCGCGACCGGGCAGGTGACCAGCTGAGCGGAACAGACACCCTGGCAGGCGAACCGCCGCTCGGTCCCGGGGCCCCCGTGCCGGCCACCGGATCGGCAGGGGAGGGCCCGGCGCAGGTGGAGGAGCACGTCCCGCACGGCCTCCGCGAGCGCGTGGCCGACACCCAGTGGCGGCGGCGGCTGGCCCGCAGCCGCACCGTCGACACCGCCTACCGGGTCGCGGTCGGCGTCGTGGGCGCGGTCGTGGTCGCCTTCGGGCTGGTCACCATCCCCCTGCCCGGCCCCGGCTGGCTGACCGTCATCGCCGGTCTGTTCGTGCTGGCCACCGAGTTCACCTGGGCCGAGCGGCTGCTGGAGTTCACCCGCCGCAACGTGCGCCGGTGGACCGAGTGGCTGGGCCGCCAGCCGCTGCTCGTGCGGCTCGCCGTGGGCCTGGTGACGCTCGCCTTCGTGGTCGCCGCCCTCGAGGTCGCGCTGCACGTCCTCGGCGTTCCGGGGTGGGTGCCGGGGTGGGTGCCGCTGTGGCGGTGACCATCCCCTAGACTCTGTCCTGCACGGGCGATTGGCTCAGTGGTAGAGCGCTTCGTTCACACCGAAGAGGTCACTGGTTCGAACCCAGTATCGCCCACCTCCGACGGCCCCCGACCTGATCAGGTCGGGGGCCGTCGCCGTTCCTGGGCCGTTTGCGAGCATGGCGCCGTGACCATCCCCGGGCCCGACGGGTACACCCTCCGCGCCATCGCCGAGCTGGCGGCCGGCCTCGAGGCCGGTGCCGAGCTGGACGCCGCGTACGCGGTGGTCAGCGATCTGGCCGCGCACGCCTTCGGCGCCGGCTGGCAGGCCTGGTACGTCGAGGCCCTCGACGCCGAGGGCGACCCGGACGGCGTCCGGTTGCTCGCCGACGACGACCTCGCCGACCGCGTCCTCGCCCGGCTGCACGAGCGGATGCGCGCGGCCGCCGACGAGGACCCCGGTGCGCCGCCGGCCCCGGAGACCGAGCTGGTCTGGTCGGCCAGCTCACCGCGCCGCACCCGGGAGCGGCTCCGCCGGGCGGTCTCGATGCTGCAGCCGCGCCGTCCGGACGTCGCGGGGGAGCGGCGGCGCCGGGAGCGCGACTGACCGATCGCGGGGACACTCGGCAGGTGTGCAGCCCGACCGCGCCGCCCGGCTGACCGCGGCGATGCACCGCGACGGGCCCACCTGCATCTGGTGCGCCCGGGAGCTCGGCGGGCAGGTCCGGGCCACCACCGAGCACGTCGTCCCCCGGGTCAAGGGCGGCCCGTCGTGGCTGGAGAACGAGGTGGCCGCCTGCGGTCGCTGCAACGGCGCCCGCGGCCACGCCGGCCCGGTCGACTGGCTGGAGGAGTGCCGGCGCCGCGGCTGGCAGCCCGACGAGGAGCGGCTGGTCCGGGTGCTCACCGCGCTGGCGGCGGCGATCGCCGTCCGCGGCGGGCAGCGGCGCGCCCGGCCCTACCTGGACGCCCAGCTGCGCCGGCTGCGGCGCCGCGGGCTGGCCGCGTGACCCGGCGGTAGCGTCGGCACCATGACCAGCGAGCGCGTGGGCACCGTCGACCAGGTCTCCGTCTACCCGGTGAAGTCCCTCGGCGGGCGCACCGTGGCCGAGGCCCGGGTCGAGCCGGCCGGGCTGGTCGGCGACCGCGCCTACCGGGTGGTCGACGCCGGCAGCGGTGAGCAGGTGACCGTCAAGAGCACCCCCGCGATGCGCGAGGTCGTGGCCACCGGCGACCTCGAGGCCGACACGATCACGCTCACCGAGGTGCTCGGCCGGCCGGTGCGGCTGGACCGGGCCGACGCGCCGCAGGTCGACGCCGCGGCCGTGCACCTGGTCTCCCGGCAGGCCATCGACCGCGCCGAGGCCGGCGACGTCCCCGAGGGCTGCTCGGCCGACGACCCCCGCGCGAACCTGCTGCTCTCGCTGCCCGGTGACGGCGACGAGCGGGCGTGGGTCGGCCGGCGGGTGCGCGTGGGCGAGGTCGAGCTCGAGGTGGTCCGGACGCCGAAGCACTGCCTGGGCGTCTACGCCGAGGTGCGGGTGCCCGGCCGGGTGGCCGCCGGCGACCCGGTCCAGCTGCTCGGCTGACCGGCTCCCGGGCGGTAGCGTGCCGCCCGTGCGTCGCCGGACCGGTGCCCTGCTGCTCGGTCCCGTGCTGCTCGGCGGTCCGCTGCTCGCCGGGTGCGGGCCGGGCGCCGCGCCGTCCACCGCACCCGCGCCGGTTCCCCCGCCGGTCACCTCGCCGGCGCCGGGCTCCCCGCCCGCGCCGCGGTCGTTCACCCTGGTCGCCACCGGTGACGTGCTCGTGCACCAGGGCGGCTCGCTGACCGCCGGTGCGCGGCAGCCCGACGGCACCTACGACTTCACCGGCGTCTACGCCGGGATCGCGCCCGTGCTGCAGGCCGCCGACCTCGCGATCTGCCACCTGGAGACCCCGGTCGCCCCGGCGGGGGGCCCGTACTCCGGCTACCCGGCGTTCGCGGTGCAGCCGGAGATCGTCGACGCGCTGGCCGGCGCCGGCTACGACCTGTGCTCGACGGCGTCCAACCACTCGCTGGACGCCGGGCGCGACGGGCTGGTGCGCACCCTGGACGCCCTCGACGCGGCCGGCATCGCGCACGCGGGCACCCACCGCGGGCCCGGCGAACCACCGACGGTGGTCGACGTCGGCGGGGTCCGGGTCGGTTCGGTGTCGGCGACCTTCTCGCTCAACGGCGTGCCGCTGCCCCCCGGGGCGCCGTGGGCCGTCGACACCGCCGCGGTGCCCGACGTCCGCGGGGTGCTCGCCGACGCCGCCGCGGCCCGCGCGGCCGGCGCGCGGGTCGTCGTCGTCAGCCTGCACTGCTGCCGGGAGTACGACCACGAGCCCACCGCCGCCCAGCAGCAGGCCGTGCACGCGCTGCTCGCCTCGCCCGACGTGGACCTGGTGCTCGGCCACCACGCGCACGTCGTGCAGCCCGCCGAGCGGGTGGGGGAGAAGTGGGCGTTCTACGGCCTGGGCAACTCCCTCGCCCAGCACAGCACCCGCGGCCAGGACACCGAGGACTCGGTGATCGCCCGGGTCACCTTCACCGAGCAGCCCGACGGCCGGTTCACCGCGACGGCGGCGGAGGCGGTGCCGGTGCGGATCGACCTGGGCGCCGACGCCGTCCGGCTGCTGCCCGCCGACTCGGCCACCACCGAGCGGGTCACCGCGGTGCTCGACGCGCGAGGTGCGGCCGCCGCCGGGCTCGTGGTCGTCCCTGGCTGACCGGTCCGGGCGCAGCGGGCCATTAGGCTCGGACGCGCACACGTCGTGTCAAGCGACGCCCATCCGCTCGACCCCAGGAGTTGCTCGTGTCCGCGCCGCCCTCGCCGTCCACCGCCACCACGGTCCTGGTGCCGGCCGGGACGACGGCCCAGCAGGCGCTCAAGGACGCCGGGGTCCCGCTCAAGGGGGCCGACGGCGCCGTCGTCGTCCGCGACACCGCCACCGGCGACCTCAAGGACCTCGCCTGGGCGCCGGACGCCGACGCCGAGGTCGAGCCGGTCATCGCCGCCAGCCCCGAGGGCCGCGCGGTGATCCGGCACTCGACCGCGCACGTCCTCGCGCAGGCCGTGCAGGACCTGTTCCCCGGCACCCGGCTGGGCATCGGCCCGCCGGTGGAGAACGGCTTCTACTACGACTTCGACCCCGAGCGGCCGTTCACCCCGGAGGACCTGCAGGCGCTGGAGAAGCGCATGCAGGCGATCGTCAAGCAGGGGCAGCACTTCAGCCGCCGGGAGATCAGCGACGACGACGCCCGCGCGGAGCTGGCGCACGAGCCGTACAAGCTCGAGCTGATCGGCCTCAAGGGGGGTGCCGGCGACGCGGCCGAGGGCGCGGACGTCGAGGTCGGCGGCGCGCAGCTGACCATGTACGACAACCTCGACCCGCGCACCGGCGAGCGGCTGTGGACCGACCTGTGCCGCGGCCCGCACGTGCCGCGGACCTCGAGCATCCCGGCGTTCAGCCTGACCCGCAGCGCCGCCGCCTACTGGCGCGGCAGCGAGAAGAACCCGCAGCTGCAGCGGGTCTACGGCACCGCCTGGGAGAGCAAGGACGCCCACAAGGCCCATCTCGAGCAGCTGGCCGAGGCCGAGCGGCGCGACCACCGCCGGCTGGGCGTGGAGCTCGACCTGTTCAGCTTCCCCGACGAGATCGGCTCCGGGCTGGCCGTGTTCCACCCCAAGGGCGGGGTGGTCAAGCGGGAGATGGAGGACTACGTCCGCCGCCGTCACATCGAGGAGGGGTTCGACTACGTCGGCACCCCGCACATCACCAAGGCGCACGTCTTCGAGCTGTCCGGCCACCTGCCGTACTACGCCGACACCATGTTCCCGCCGATGGAGCTGGAGAACGCGCAGTACTACCTCAAGGCCATGAACTGCCCGATGCACAACCTGATCTTCCGGTCGCGCGGGCGGTCCTACCGCGAGCTGCCGCTGCGCTTCTTCGAGTTCGGGTCGGTGTACCGGTACGAGAAGTCCGGCGTCGTGCACGGCCTCACCCGCGTGCGCGGCCTCACCCAGGACGACTCGCACAGCTACGTCACCCCCGAGCAGGCGCCCGGTGAGATCCGGCACCTGCTGGCGTTCGTGCTGGGGCTGCTGCGCGACTTCGGCCTGGACGACTACTACCTGGAGCTGTCCACCCGCGGCGACGACCCGGCCAAGCAGTCGAAGTTCGTCGGGTCCGACGAGGACTGGGCGAAGGCGACCGCGGTGCTGGAGGAGGCAGCCCGGGAGACCGGGCTGGAGCTGCGGCCCGACCCGGGCGGCGCGGCCTTCTACGGGCCGAAGATCTCCGTCCAGGCCCGGGACGCGATCGGCCGCACCTGGCAGATGTCGACCATCCAGTACGACTTCAACCAGCCGGCCGGCTTCGGCCTGGAGTTCAGCGCGGCCGACGGCACCCGGCAGCAGCCGGTGATGATCCACTCGGCGAAGTTCGGCTCGATCGAGCGGTTCTTCGGCGTGCTCACCGAGCACTACGCCGGCGCCTTCCCCGCGTGGCTCGCGCCGGTGCAGGTGACCGCCATCCCGGTCACCGACGAGCAGGTGCCCTACCTGCGGGACGTCGCCCTGCAGCTGCGGCAGCGCGGGATCCGGGTGGAGGTCGACGACTCCGACGACCGGATGCAGAAGAAGATCCGCACCGCCAGCAAGCAGAAGGTGCCGTTCGTGCTGATCGCCGGAGCCACGGACGCCGAGGCGGGCGCGGTCTCCTTCCGCTACCGCGACGGCAGCCAGCGCAACGGCGTCCCGGTGGCCGAGGCCGTCGAGCAGGTCACCGCGTGGGTGGCCGCCCGGCACAACACCGACCCCACCGCCGAGCCGGCCCAGTGACGCAGGGGGGCAGGGCGGGGGAGCAGGCAGAGCTGCGGGTCCCCGTCGACAACGACGACGGGGGCCCGTCGGCGGCGTTCGAGCACCTCTGGACGCCGTACCGGATGGCCTACATCCGCGGCGAGAACAAGCCGGTCACCAGCGCCGCCGAGGACTGCCCGTTCGACCGCATCCCGCAGCTGACCGACGCCGAGGGCCTGGTCGTGGCGCGCGGGGAGTCCGTCTACGCGGTGCTCAACCTGTACCCGTACAACGCCGGCCACCTGATGGTGGTCCCGTACCGGCACGTGCCCGACTACACCGACCTCACCAGCGCCGAGGTCGCCGAGTTCGGCTGGTTCACCCAGACGGCGATGCGGGTGGTGCGGCAGGTGTCCGGTGCGCACGGCTTCAACGTCGGCATGAACCAGGGCTCGGTCGCCGGGGCCGGCATCGCCGACCACCTGCACCAGCACGTCGTCCCCCGCTGGGGCGGCGACACCAACTTCATGCCCGTCGTCGGCCTCACCCGGGTGCTGCCCCAGGTGCTCACCGAGACCCGCGCGCTGCTGGCCGAGGCCTGGCCGCAGGGGCAGGGGGCCTGACGTGCTCGGCGCCAACCTGCGCCCTGCCGTCGGCCGGTTCTGGGCCCCGGTGGTGCGGTTCCTGGTCCGGGCCGGGGTGACCGCCAACGGCATCACGCTCACCGGCACCCTCGGCGCCGTGCTGTCCGCGGTGTTCCTCATCGGCAACGGCTGGCAGTTCTGGGGCGGCGTCGCGGTCACCCTGTTCGTGCTGCTGGACATGCTCGACGGGGCGCTCGCCCGGGCCCGTGGCGGCGGCTCGGTGTTCGGCGCGGTGCTCGACTCCACCGGAGACCGGGCCGCCGACGCGGCCATCTTCGCCGCGCTGGCCTGGTGGTACTCCGGCGAGGGCGACAACCGGCTCGTCGTGCTGCTGTCGCTGGTCTGCCTGGTGCTCGGCGTCCTCACCTCCTACGTGAAGGCCCGCGCCGAGGGCATGGGGCTGACCGCCGACGTGGGCATCGTCGAGCGCACCCCGCGGCTGATCCTCGTGCTGGTCGGCACCGGCTTCGCGGGGCTGGGCATCCCGTACGCGCTGCACGTGTGCCTGTGGGTGCTGCTGGTCGGCAGCGCGGTCACCGTCGGCCAGCGGTTCCACGCGGTGCACCAGCAGTCGCGCGGCCGCGCGCTCCCACCGTCCGGTCAGCCGACGCCGGCCGAACCGGCCCCGTGACCGTCGCGGTCGACCTGCGCGACCGGCTCGCCGACACCGGCTACGCGGCCGGCTGGCGGGCCGTCCGGCTGCTGCCCGAGCCGGTGGCCCGGGCCGCGTTCACCGGCGTCGGCGGCTGGGCGGCCGGCCGCGGCGGCCGGGGCGTGCGCCAGCTGCGGGCCAACCTGCGCGTGGCCACCGGCGGCCGGCTGGACGACGCCGCGCTGGACGACCTCACCCGGCGGGCGGTGCAGTCCTACGCCCGCTACTGGCAGGAGGCGTTCCGGCTGCCGGTGATGCGCACCGAGAGCGTGCTGCAGCGGTCGACGATGGTCGGCCGGGAGCACCTGGAGCGCGTGCGCGCCGAGGGCCGCCCGCTGGTCCTCGCGCTGCCGCACTCCGGGAACTGGGACGCCGCCGGTGTCTGGCTGCTGGACTGGCTGCAGGGACCCTTCATGACCGTCGCCGAGCGGCTGCGGCCCGAGTCGCTGTTCCGCCGGTTCGTCGAGTTCCGCGAGTCGCTGGGCATGCGGGTGGTGCCCCTCACCGGCGGCGAGCGCTCCAGCACCGCCGAGCTCACCGACTGGCTGCGGGCCGGCCGCTCGGCGTGCCTGCTCGTCGACCGGGACCTGGGCGGCAGCGGCCTGCCCGTCACCTTCTTCGGCCGGCCGGCCCGGATGCCCGGCGGCGCCGCGCTGCTGGCCGCGCAGACCGGGGCCGCCCTGGTGCCCGCCGTCTGCCAGTTCGCCGGCGACGGCTGGCGGTTCGTCGTCCACCCGGAGGTCCCGCTGGACGCCGGCACGCACGGCTCACCCCGGCTGCGCGACCGGGTCACCGGCGCGATGCAGCAGGTCGCGGCCGCCTTCGAGACCTCGATCGCCGCGCAGCCCGAGGACTGGCACGTGCTCGGCCGCATCTGGCCCGACGTCGGCCCGGACCCCCTGCCGGGGGAGCGCGGCTGATGCGCATCGGCCTGGTCTGCCCGTACCTGTGGGACGTCCCGGGCGGCGTCCAGTACCACGTGCGCGACCTGGCCGGGACGCTGCGCGCGATGGGCCACCACGTCG
This sequence comes from Modestobacter sp. NPDC049651, assembly GCF_040659695.1. Taxonomy (NCBI): domain Bacteria; kingdom Bacillati; phylum Actinomycetota; class Actinomycetes; order Geodermatophilales; family Geodermatophilaceae; genus Modestobacter; species Modestobacter sp. NPDC049651. The sequence continues at coordinate 145,121 of NZ_JBFAOG010000007.1, read as the reverse complement.
AGGTGCTCACCCCCGCCGAGCACGAGGACGCGCTGCCGCCCGGGGTCACCTACGCCGGCCGGGCGGTGCCGATCCCGTACAACGGCTCGATGGCCAGCGTGCAGTTCGGTCTGGTGTCGGCGGCGCGGGTGCGCCGCTGGCTGCGCGAGGGGCGGTTCGACGTCGTCCACGTGCACGAGCCGGCGCCGCCGTCGGTGTCGCTGCTGGTCTGCATGATCGCCAAGGGGCCGATCGTGGCGACCTTCCACGCGGCGACCACCCGGTCCAAGTGGCTGGCGGCCTGGGGCCCGTGGGTGCGGCCGTGGCTGGAGCGGATCAGCGGCCGGATCGCGGTCTCCGACTTCGCCCGCCGGGTGCAGGTCGAGCACCTCGGCGGCGACGCGGTCGTCATCCCCAACGGCGTGCACGTGCGCGCCTTCGCCGAGGGCCCGGCGCTGCCGGGCCGGCAGCGCGGGGGAGCGGCGCCCACCATCGGGTTCCTCGGCCGCTACGACGAGCCGCGCAAGGGCCTGCCGGTGCTGCTGGAGGCGATGGCCACCGTCGTCCGCGAGCACCCCGGCGCCCAGCTGCTGGTCGCCGGGCGGGGCGACCCCGACGAGCTGCACCGTCAGCTCCCCCCGGAGCTGGCCGGCGCGGTGACCGTGCTCGGCGTGCTCGACGAGGCGCAGAAGGCCGCGTTCCTCCGCTCGGTCGACGTCTACTGCGCGCCCAACCTGCTGGGCGAGAGCTTCGGGGTGGTCCTGCTGGAGGCGATGGCCGCCGGCGCCCCCGTGGTCGCCAGCGACCTGGACGCCTTCGCCCGGGTGCTGGAGGACGGCGCGGCCGGCGTGCTGGTGCGGCGCGGCGACGCGGCCGCCCTCGGCCGGGCGCTCGCCGACCTGCTGGCCGACCCGGTCCGTCGGGCCGAGCTCACCGCCGCCGGCGCGGCGGCGGTCGCCGGCTACGACTGGGACGTGCTGGCCCGGCGCATCCTCGCGGTCTACGAGACGGTGGCCGCCCCGGGCGGCAGCGGGGTGACCGCCAGCGCCGAGGACGACGCGGCGTTGTTCGGCCCCGGGACGTCGGGGCCCTTCCGCCGGCGGGTGCGGCGCTAGCCTGACTCCTCGTGACCACCGGGACCTGGCTGCTGCTCGCGGCGGGGACCGTGCTGGTCCTGCTGCTGGCGTGGGTCTCCTGGACGCTCACCCGCCTGCGCCGGCTGGCCGGCCGGGTGCGCCGGGCCCAGGGGGTGCTCGACGGCGCCCTGCTGCGGCGCGCCGAGCTCGCCGCGGCGCTGGCCCGGGAGCACCCGGACGACCTGGGGCCCGGCCTGGCCGGGGAGCTCGCCGAGCGCGCGGCCGGTGCCCGGGACCCGGCGGCCGGCGACCGGGAGGCCGCCGAGAACGCCCTGGGCCGGGCGCTGCGCCGGGTGCCCGCCGGCCTGGTGCCGCCGGAGCTCGACGACGCCGGAGTGCGGGTCGGGCTGGCGCGGCGGTTCTACAACGACGCAGTCCGGGACACCCGGGCGCTGCGCCGCCGCCGGCTCCCGCGGCTGCTGCGCCTGCACGCCCGGCGTCCCGAGCCCCGGTTCTTCGACATCGACGACGGGCTGGACGCGGTGGTCACCGGCCGCCCGGTCGGCTGACCGGAGGGGCCGTCTCCGCCCCGCCGTACGATCGGGCGTCCCGCACAACCAGCAGATCGAGGGAACCCGTGGCCGAGAACCAGACCGGCACCACCACCGTCAAGCGCGGCATGGCCGAGCAGCTCAAGGGCGGTGTGATCATGGACGTGGTCACGCCCGAGCAGGCGCGCATCGCCGAGGACGCCGGAGCGGTGGCCGTCATGGCGCTGGAGCGGGTGCCCGCCGACATCCGCGCCCAGGGCGGCATCGCGCGGATGAGCGACCCGGACATGGTGCAGGGCATCATCGACGCCGTCTCCATCCCGGTGATGGCCAAGGCCCGCATCGGCCACTTCGTCGAGGCCCAGGTGCTGCAGGCGCTCGGCGTCGACTACATCGACGAGTCCGAGGTGCTCACCCCGGCCGACGAGGCGCACCACATCGACAAGAACGCGTTCACCGTGCCGTTCGTCTGCGGCGCCACCGACCTGGGCGAGGCGCTGCGCCGGATCGCCGAGGGTGCGGCGATGATCCGCTCCAAGGGCGAGGCCGGCACCGGCAACGTCGTGGAGGCCACCCGGCACATGCGCGCGCTGCGCGCCGGCATCAAGCGGCTGACCACCCTCGACGAGACCGAGCTGTTCGTCGCCGCCAAGGAGCTGCGCGCCCCGCACGACCTGGTCGTCGAGGTCGCCCGCGCCGGGGAGCTGCCGGTCGTGCTGTTCACCGCCGGCGGCATCGCCACCCCCGCCGACGCGGCGATGATGATGCAGCTGGGCGCCGAGGGCGTGTTCGTCGGCTCGGGCATCTTCAAGTCCGGCGACCCGGCGCAGCGCGCGGCCGCGATCGTGCAGGCCACGACCTTCTTCGACGACCCGGCGGTGATCGCCAAGGTGTCCCGGGGGCTCGGCGAGCCGATGGTCGGCATCAACGTGAGCACGCTGCCGGAGTCCGAGCGCTACGCGACCCGGGGTTGGTGAGCACCCCGCTCGTCGGGGTGCTGGCGCTGCAGGGCGACGTCCGGGAGCACCTGGCCGCGCTGCGCGCCGGCGGCGCGGAGGCGGTCCCCGTCCGGCGTCCCGCGGAGCTCGCCGCCGTCGACGGCCTGGTCGTCCCCGGCGGTGAGTCGACGACGATGGCCAACCTCGCCGCCCGGTCAGGGCTGCTCGAGCCGCTGCGCGCCGCCGTCCGCGGCGGGCTGCCGGTGTACGGCTCCTGCGCGGGGATGATCATGCTGGCCGACCGGGTGCTGGACGCCCCCGCGGGCCAGCGGACCATCGGCGGGCTGGACGTCACGGTGCGCCGCAACGCGTTCGGCCGGCAGGTCGACTCGTTCGAGTCCGACGTCGAGCTCACCGGGGTCGCCGGCGGCCCGGTGCACGCGGTCTTCATCCGCGCGCCGTGGGTCGAGGCGGCCGGCGCGGACGTCGAGGTCCTCGGCCGGGTCGTGGGCGGTCCGGCCGACGGTAAGATCGTCGCCGTCCGCCAGGGTCGCCTGGTGGCCACCAGCTTCCACCCGGAGCTCACGGGGGACCCGCGCGTGCACGCGATGTTCGTGGAACTGGTGCGAGCAGCCCGTGCCCGGGACCAGAGTTCGGACGACGCCGTCGTGGGCGTCGGCAGTCGAGGAGGAGCACCGTGAGCGGCCATTCCAAGTGGGCGACGACCAAGCACAAGAAGGCCGGGATCGACGCCAAGCGCGGCAAGCTCTTCGCCAAGCTGATCAAGAACATCGAGGTCGCGGCCCGCACCGGCGGGGGTGACCCGTCCGGCAACCCCACGCTCTACGACGCCATCCAGAAGGCGAAGAAGAGCTCGGTGCCCAACGACAACATCGACCGCGCGGTCAAGCGCGGCTCCGGGGCCGAGGCCGGCGGTGTCGACTACCAGGGCATCACCTACGAGGGCTACGCCGCCGGCGGTGTCGCGGTGCTCATCGAGTGCCTCACCGACAACAAGAACCGCTCGGCCATGGAGGTCCGCACCGCCATGACCCGCAACGGCGGCTCGATGGCCGACCCGGGCTCGGTGTCCTACCTGTTCTCCCGCAAGGGGGTCGTGGTGGTCCCGTCGGCCGGCAACACCGAGGACGACGTGCTGATGGCCGTCCTCGACGCCGGCGCGGAGGAGGTCCGCGACCTCGGCGACACCTTCGAGGTGGTCTGCGAGCCCGGTGACCTGGTCGCCGTCCGCACCGCCCTGCAGGACGCCGGCATCGACTACGACTCCGCCGACATGGGCTTCGTGCCCAGCGTGCAGGTGGAGCTCGACGAGGACGGCGCGGGCAAGGTCTTCCGGCTCATCGACGCCCTCGAGGACCTCGACGACGTGCAGAACGTCTACGCGAACTACGACGTCCCCGACGACGTCATGGAGAAGGTCGCCGCCGACGCCTGAGGAAGGAGCCCCGGACGGCCCGGACGCTCACTGAGCGATCCGGGCCGTTGCGTTCCGTGGCGGCGCGCCGGACCGTCGTCCCGCCCGTCCCAGCAGTCCCGGGAGGGAGCGGACCTTCCCCGGCCGGCGCTCCCGGCTGCCTAACCTCGCCCGGCCGGGCACCCCGCCCGGCGCGGTCCACGGGGGTGGCTGGATGCGGAGCACGCGCGGGCGCGCCCGCCTGCTGCTGCCGGTCCTGCCGCTGCTGCTCGTGGCCGGCGGGCTGCCGCTGGTGGCCACCCAGCTGCCCGGCCACGTGAGCGCGGCCTGGACCACCCCCGTCGCCGACGCCGGCGTGGCGCAGGCGCCGATCACCCTCGCCCCGCTGTCCGCGGCCGAGGAGGCCGCGCTGGCCGCCGTGCCCACCGAGCCGGTCGCGCACCGGGCCGGGGTGACGCCGGCGCCCGGCCCCACCGCGTCCCCGACGACCAGCGCCCCGCGCCCGGCCGCCGCGAGCACCCGCCCCGCGCCCAGCACGGCGCCGGCCCGCAGCCCCGCGGCTGCCGTCGCCGCGGTCGCGCCCTCTCCCGCCCCGGCGCCGCCCCCGGTCCTGCCGCTGGGCGTGCGGCCGCCCGGCAGCCAGGTGGTCACGGTGGTCGCGGCGTCCGCCCGGGCCACCAGCGCGAAGCTCACCGCCTGGGAGCGGCGCGGCGACGGGTGGGTGGCCGTCCTCGGCCCGGTGACCGCGACGGTGGGCGCCGCCGGCGTGGGCCAGGCCAGCGAGTCGACCAGCCGCACCCCGGCCGGCACCTTCTCCCTCACCGAGGCCTTCGGCCGCGGCGACCCGGGCACCGCGCTGCCGTACCGGGTGGTCGACGGCGACGACTGGTGGGTCTCCGACGTCGCCAGCCCGCGGTACAACCGGTACGCGCAGTGCGTGCCGGGCAGCTGCGACTTCGACGAGCGGGCCGGGGAGAACCTGCTGCGCCCCGACGGCGTCTACGACAACGCGGTGGTGATCGACTACAACCGCGGCGGCCGGCCGGGCGCCGGGTCGGCGTTCTTCCTGCACGTCAGCAACGGCGCCCCGACCGCCGGTTGCGTCGCGATCGGCCGGGCCGACCTGACCGCCCTGCTGCGCTGGCTGGCGCCCTCGGCGTCGCCCGTGATCGCCATCGGGGTGGGCTGAGCCACCGGCGCGCGTGTCGCGGGCCCGGGTGCCCGACTCGCCGGGCTAGCGTTCCGTCGAACAGGTGTTCGTGCGATGGTAGGAGCGTGACCATGCGGGTGCTCGGCATCGACCCGGGCCTCACCCGGTGCGGGTGGGGTGTGGTCGAGGGGCGCCCCGGTGGCCGGCCCACGGCGCTGGGCGTCGGGGTGATCCGCACCCACCAGGACCTCGACCTGGAGCTGCGGCTGCTGGAGGTGCACACCGCGGTCACCGCGCTGCTGCGCGAGCACCGGCCGGCCGCGGTCGCCATCGAGCGGGTGTTCACCCAGAACAACAAGGGGACGGCGATGGGCACCGCCCAGGCCGCCGGCGTCGCCGCGCTGGCCGCCGCCCAGGCCGACGTGCCGGTCGCCTGGCACACCCCGAGCGAGGTCAAGGCCGCCATCTCCGGCAGCGGCCGTGCGGACAAGGAGCAGGTCACCCTGATGGTCACCCGGGTGCTGGGGCTCACCACCCCGCCCAAGCCGGCCGACGCCGCCGACGCGCTGGCGCTGGCCATCTGCCACACCTGGCGCGCCCCCGCGCAGCAGCGGCTGCGGACCGCGGCGCTCGCCGGCGGCATCGGCGCGCCCATGCCCGCGCAGCGCACGCTGCCCCGCTGGACCGGGGTGGCGCCGCGATGATCGCCAGCGTCAACGGCCGGGTGGCCGCCGTCAGCCCGGACGGCGCCGTGGTCGAGGTCGGCGGGGTCGGCCTCGCCGTCCAGTGCACGCCGGGAACCATCGCGCGGCTGCAGGTGGGGGAGCAGGCGCGGCTGGCCACCAGCCTCGTCGTCCGCGAGGACTCGCTGACCCTGTACGGCTTCGCCGACGACGACGAGCGGCAGCTGTTCGAGCTGCTGCAGACCGCCAACGGCGTCGGCCCGCGGCTCGCCCAGGCGGTGCTGGCGATCCACCCGCCCCGCGAGGTGCGCCGCGCCGTCTCGACCGGCGACCTCAAGGCGCTCATGCAGGTGCCCGGCATCGGCAAGAAGGGTGCCGAGCGCCTGGTGCTGGAGCTGCGCGACCGGCTGGGCGTCACCGCCACCGACACCCAGCTCGACGGGCCGGCCGCCGCGGGGCTGCCGCCGCTCACCCCGGTGGCGCCGTGGCGCGACCAGCTGGCCGCCGCGCTGGTGGGTCTGGGCTGGAGCGGCCGGGAGGCCGACACCGCGGTCGCGGCGCTGGAGCCGGTGGCCGAGGAGCAGGCCGCGGACGGCGGCGTCCAGGTGGCCGTCCTGCTCCGGCAGGCGCTGCAGATGCTGGGCCGGTCGTGAGGAGCCGCTCGTGAGCGCGCCCTTCGACCGCGGGCTGTCGGCGGAGCCGGCCGACGGCTACCAGCGGGACTTCTCCGTCTCGGCCGCCGCCGGGGACGAGGAGCGGGTCGTCGAGTCGGCGCTCCGCCCGCACTCGCTGGCCGACTTCATCGGCCAGCCGAAGGTGGCCCGCCAGCTGGACCTCGTGCTCGAGGGCGCCAAGCGGCGCGGCCGGCCGCCGGACCACGTGCTGCTGTCGGGCCCGCCCGGGCTGGGCAAGACCAGCCTCGCGCTGATCATCGGCTCGGAGCTGGGCACCGCGGTCAAGATCACCAGCGGTCCGGCGATCGAGCGGTCCGGCGACCTCGCCGCGATGCTGTCCAACCTCGCCCCCGGCGACGTGCTGTTCATCGACGAGATCCACCGGATCGCCCGCCCCGCCGAGGAACTGCTGTACATGGCGATGGAGGACTTCCGGGTCGACGTCGTCGTCGGCAAGGGCCCCGGCGCCACCGCCATCCCGCTGGAGATCAACCCGTTCACCCTGGTCGGCGCGACCACCCGGGCCGGGCTGCTCACCGGCCCGCTGCGCGACCGGTTCGGCTTCGTCGGCCAGATGGAGTTCTACGAGCCGGCGGAGCTGCAGCGGGTCATCGCCCGCAGCGCCGACCTGCTGGGGGTCGAGCTGACCGACGAGGGCTCCGCGGAGATCGCCGGCCGGTCCCGCGGCACGCCGCGGATCGCCAACCGGCTGCTGCGCCGGGTGCGCGACTACGCCGAGGTGCGCGCCGACGGCCGGGTCACCCGGGACGTCGCCCGCGCGGCGCTGGCGCTGTACGACGTCGACGAGCTGGGCCTGGACCGGCTGGACCGCTCGGTGCTCGACGCGCTGGTGACGAAGTTCGGCGGCGGCCCCGTCGGCGTCGCGACGCTGGCGGTCGCGGTGGGGGAGGAGCCGCACACCGTCGAGGAGGTCTGCGAGCCGTTCCTCGTGCGCGCCGGGCTGCTGGCCCGGACCCCGCGCGGCCGGGTCGCCACCGAGGCCGCGTTCCGCCACCTGGGCCACCCGCTGCCGCACGGCGGCCTCCCCCTCGGTGGGGGAACGGGTGACGCCACACCCCCCGGGTCTTCGTCACAGACGCTGTTCGACGCCTAGACTGCGGGGCGCTGGCGCGCAACTCGGCTGCGTCGGGGTCGCGCCACGCCCCGGAGCGGCCCCACGCGTGCCAGCGTCGGTGCCGATGTACCCGAGCGGTCCGACCCGGACCGCACCCACCGCGCGCCACTGCGCGGAAGAGAGGCTCACTCGTCGTGGAATCGCTGCCCCTGCTCATCCTGATCGCGCTCGCGCTGGTCGTCTTCGTCGTGCTGCCCCAGCGGCAGCGCAAGAACATGGCCGCGAAGCAGCAGGCGATGCGCGAGTCGATGCTCCCCGGTACCCGGGTCATGACCACCAGCGGGATGTACGCCTCCGTCGTCTCGGTGACCGACACCAGCGTCGACCTCGAGATCGCCCCCGGCGTGGTCACCACCTGGCTGCTCGCCGCCGTCCGTGAGGTCGTGCCGGCCGAGGCCGCCGCCGAGTCGCCCACCGAGACCGGTGGCGCGACCGGCACCACCGGCTTCGACGGCACCGGCGACACCCCCGACAGCACCCGCTGACGGCGCGGAGAGGCTGAGGTCCCGGAGAGTCATGGCTGCCCGACAGCTGCGCGCGCGGCGGTACTTCGCCGCGCTGATCGTCATCCTTGCCGGCCTGTACGCGCTGGTCTTCCTCACCGGGGACTCCCGCACCCCGCAGCTCGGCCTCGACCTGCAGGGCGGGACGACGGTGACCCTCACCGCCCGCACGCCCGACGGGAAGGCGCCGTCGCAGGAGGACCTGGAGCTGGCCCGCCGCATCATCGAGCAGCGGGTCAACGGCCTGGGCGTCTCCGAGGCCGAGGTGGTGACCGAGGGCAGCAGCAACATCGTCATCTCGGTGCCGGGCGAGAACGGTGACCGGGCCCGCGAGCTCGGGGCGACCGCGCAGCTGCGCTTCCGCCCCGTCGTCCAGGGCCCCGAGGCGGCCACCCCGGCCCCGGCCGACAGCTCCGCCGGCGCCTCGCCGAGCTCGGCGGCCCCCAGCGGCTCCGCGGCCCCCAGCTCGGCTGCGCCGACCGGCTCGGCCGCGGCGTCGTCGGGCGCGCCGGCCAGCGGCTCCGCCGTCGCCACCGGCTCGGCGGCCGAGACGGTGCCCGACCCCCAGGCGCCCGCCGTCACCCAGGAGCAGGCCGCCGCGACCTACGCGACGCTGACCTGCACCACCGACGGCACGTCGGACAGCACCGCGGTCGACCGGTCGCAGGACTACATCGCCGCCTGCTCGGACGACGGCACGGCCAAGTACCTGCTCGGCCCCGCCGTGGTCGAGGGCACCCAGGTCACCGACGCCGCCGCCGGCACCCGCCAGGGCACCGGCGAGTGGATCGTCACCCTGGACCTCAACGGCAAGGGCTCGAGCGCGTGGGCGACGTTCACCGCCGCCAACGTCGGCAAGGCCGTGGGCATCACCCTCGACGGCCGGGTCGTCTCCGCCCCGACCATCAACGGGGCGATCAACGGCGGCTCGACCGAGATCACCGGCAACTTCAGCCAGACCGAGGCGCAGGAGCTGGCCAACCAGCTCAAGTACGGTGCGCTGCCGCTGACGTTCAGCCAGGCCAACGCGCAGTCGGTGTCGACCGAGCTCGGCGCCGAGCAGCTGAAGGCCGGCCTCATCGCCGGCGCCATCGGCATCGCGCTGGTGTTCGTCTACGCGCTGATCTACTACCGGCTGCTCGGTGTGGTGCTGATCGTCAGCCTGGTCGCCTCCGCGCTGCTGGTGTACGCCAGCCTGGTGATCCTGGGCCGGCAGATCGGCTTCGCGCTGAGCCTCGCCGGCGTCGCCGGGTTCATCGTCTCGATCGGCATCACCGCCGACTCGTTCGTCGTCTACTTCGAACGCCTCAAGGACGAGATCCGCGAGGGCCGGACGCTGCGCAGCGCCGTGCCTCGGGCCTGGGTGCGCGCCCGGCGGACCATCCTGTCCGCCGATGCGGTGAGCTTCCTGGCCGCGGCGATCCTCTACCTGCTGGCCATCGGTGACGTGAAGGGCTTCGCGTTCACGCTGGGCCTGTCGACGGTGCTCGACCTGATCATCGTCTTCCTCTTCACCCACCCGCTGCTGGCCGTGCTCAGCCGGTCGAAGAGCTTCGGCTCCAACCGCTGGTCCGGCCTCGGGCGCGTCGACCACCGCGGCCGCAAGCCGGCCGCACCGGCCGCAGGCGGGCGCGAGCTCGTCGGCGCCGGCACTCCGAACGGGAGCACCCGATGACCGGCACCCCCCGCACGCCCGACGAGCAGCCGGTGCCCACCGGCGGCCCGGCCGACGAGGTCGTCGAGGACGAGGCCTCGGTGCGCACCGAGGCCGCCGGCGACAGCGCGAACGACGAGGCGCTGGCCGAGGCCGGCCTGCCCGCCGAGGGCGCGGTCGCCCGCCCGCAGCCGAAGGTCTCGCTGGCCCACCGGCTGTACAACGGCGAGGCCGGGCTGGACGTCGTCGGCCGCCGCAGCATGTGGTTCAAGATCGTCGGCGTCATCGTGCTGGTCTGCGTGCTGTCGATGGTCTTCCGCGGCTTCAACTTCGGCATCGACTTCGCCGGCGGCAACAGCTTCCGGGTGCCCGGCACCTCGGCGGAGATCAGCGACGTGCGCAGCGCCGCCGAGGACGCCGGGGCCGACGTGGCCAGCGTGCAGGTGGTCGGCGGCAACTCGGTGCTGGTGCGCACCGGCGACCTGAGCACCGGCGAGGCCGACAAGGTCGAGGCCGCGATCGCCGACGCCGCAGGGGTCGACCAGGACCAGGTCAGCCAGGACAACGTCAGCGCCGACTGGGGCAAGGACGTCACCAACAAGGCGCTGGTCGCCCTGGTGGTCTTCCTGGTCGCCGTGGTGCTGTTCCTCGCCATCCGCTTCCAGCCGAAGATGGCGATCGCCGCGATCGTCGCCCTGCTGCACGACATCATCGTCACCGCCGGCATCTACGCGCTCATCGGATTCGAGGTCACCCCCTCGACCGTCATCGGCCTGCTGACCATCCTCGGCTTCTCGCTCTACGACACCGTCGTGGTGTTCGACAAGGTGGAGGAGAACACCAAGGGCCTGAAGAACGGCGCGCGCAGCACCTACAGCGAGGCGGCCAACCTCGCGGTCAACCAGACCCTGATGCGCTCGATCAACACCTCGGTCATCGCGCTGCTGCCGGTGGGCGGGCTGCTGTTCGTCGGCGCCGGGCTGATGGGCGTCGGCACGCTCAAGGACCTCGCCCTGGTGCTGTTCGTCGGTCTCGCCGCCGGCACCTACAGCTCGATCTTCCTGGCCACGCCGGTGCTGGCCGAGCTCAAGGAGCGCGAGCCGGAACAGCAGGCGCTGCGCAAGCGGGTGCTCGCCCGCCGCGCCGCCGAGGCCCGCCAGGCCGCGACCGGGAGCCCGCGCCGCGCCGAGGGCCCGGTGGCCAGCGCCCGGCGGTCCCGCGCCGCGTCGGCGCAGCGGTCCTCGACGGCGCTGGCCGAGCGCCCGGCGGCCGACGTCCAGGTGGAGTCCCCGGCGACGGTGCGGCCCAGCGGTGCCACCGCCGCGCCGCGCCCGGGCCAGCGACCCAACCGGCCCGCGGGCAGGAAGCGCCGGTGACCGCGCATCCGCCGGTCGCCGAGCCGGACGCCCCGGAGGTGCCGGTCGAGGAGCTCATCGCGTCGATCGCGGTCGACGTGCCGGACTTCCCCGAGCCCGGGGTCGTCTTCCGCGACCTGACGCCGGTGTTCGCCGATGGCACGGCCTTCCGGCGGATGGTCGACGCGCTCGCCGCCGCCCCGGGCGCGGAGGACCCCCGGGTCGCCGCGCTCGGCGGCAGCGGCATCCCCCGCGACTTCGACGTCGTCGCCGGCGTCGAGGCGCGCGGGTTCCTGCTGGCCGCGGCGGTCGCGCTCACCGCCGGCACCGGCGTCGTGCCGGTGCGCAAGGCCGGCAAGCTGCCGCGCGAGCGGGTGGCCGCCGAGTACACGCTGGAGTACGGGACGGCTACCCTCGAGCTGCACACCGACTCGGTGCGTCCCGGGCAGCGGGTGCTGCTCGTCGACGACGTGCTGGCCACCGGCGGCACGCTCGAGGCGGCGATCGCGCTGGTCGAGCGGCTCGGCGGGATCGTGGCCGGGGTGTCGGTGGTCATCGAGCTGTCGGCGCTCGGCGGCCGGCAGCGGGTGGCGCCGCACCCGGTGCACGCCCTCTGGACGACCTGAGGCCCGCGCGCCCGGATGACATGATCGTCGGGTGTCCGCCCCGACGATCGACGAGTTCCGCTCGGCCTACCGCCACGGGTTCGCCCGGGTCGCGGCCGTCACCCTCCCGGTGGCGATCGCCGATCCGCGGGCCAACGCGGAGGCGGTGCTCGCCCAGGCCCGGGAGTGCGCCGCCGACGGCGTGGCCGTGGCCGTGTACCCGGAGCTGTGCCTGTCGGGGTACTCGATCGAGGATCTGCTGCTGCAGGACCCGCTGCTCGACGCGGTCGAGGCCGCGGTCGCCGACGTCGTCGCCGGCTCCGCGGAGCTGTCCACGGTGCTCGTGGTCGGCGCGCCGCTGCGGCACCGCAACCGGGTCTACAACACCGCGGTCGTCGTCCACCGCGGCACCGTGCTCGGCGTCGTCCCGAAGTCCTACCTGCCCACCTACCGCGAGTTCTACGAGGCGCGGCAGCTGGCCGCCGGTGTCGACGCGGCGGGGGAGACGCACACCGTCGCCGGCCAGACGGCCCCGTTCGGCCCCGACCTGCTGTTCGACGCCGTCGACGTGCCCGGCCTCGTGCTCGCCGTGGAGATCTGCGAGGACATGTGGGTGCCGGTGCAGCCCAGCGCCGAGGCCGCGCTCGCCGGCGCCACGGTGCTGGCCAACCTGTCCGGCAGCCCGATCACCGTCGGCCGCGCCGACCAGCGCAGGACGCTGGCCCAGGCGACGTCGATCCGCTGCCTGGCGGCCTACGTGTACGCGGCGGCCGGCGAGGGCGAGTCGACCACCGACCTGTCCTGGGACGGGCAGACGATGGTCTACGAGAACGGGGTGCTGCTCGCCGAGACCGACCGCTTCCCGGACGGCGCGCGCCGGTCGGTGGCCGACGTCGACCTGGACCTGCTGCGCGGCGAGCGCGCCCGGATGGGCACCTTCGACGACAACCGGCGCGCGCTGGCCGGCCGGCTGCACCACCGGCGGGTCGAGTTCCGGCTCGCACCCCCGACCGGCGACATCGGGCTGCGCCGGCGGATCGCCCGCTTCCCGTTCGTGCCCGCCGACCCCGCGCGGCTGGCCCAGGACTGCTACGAGGCCTACAACATCCAGGTCGTCGGGCTGGAGCAGCGGCTGCGGGCCATCGGCTGGCCGACGATCGTGATCGGCGTCTCGGGTGGGCTGGACTCCACCCACGCGCTGATCGTCGCCGCCCAGGCGATGGACCGGGCCGGCCGGCCGCGCAGCGACATCCTGGCGTTCACCATGCCCGGCTTCGCCACCGGCACCGAGAGCAAGGCCAACGCCGTCGCGCTGGCCACCGCGCTCGGGGTGACGTTCGAGGAGATCGACATCCGCCCGGCGGCCACCCGGCTGCTCACCGACATGGGCCACCCCGCCGGCCGCGGCGAGCCGGTCTACGACGTGACGTTCGAGAACGTGCAGGCCGGGCTGCGCACCGACTACCTGTTCCGGCTGGCCAACCAGCGCGGCGGCATCGTGCTGGGCACCGGTGACCTGTCGGAGATCGCGCTGGGCTGGTCGACCTACGGCGTCGGCGACCAGATGTCGCACTACAACGTCAACGGCGGGGTGCCCAAGACGCTCATCCAGCACCTCATCCGCTGGGTGGTCTCCTCCCGGCAGTTCGACGCCGACGTGCTGGCCACCCTGGAGCGCATCCTCGGCGCCGAGATCAGCCCGGAGCTGGTGCCGGCGAACACGGGCGAGCCGGTGCAGAGCACGGAGGCGAAGGTCGGTCCCTACGCGCTGCAGGACTTCACCCTCTTCCACGTGCTGCGCCACGGGATGCGGCCGTCGAAGATCGCCTTCCTCGCGCTGCACGCCTGGGCGGACGCCGAGGCGGGGGAGTGGCCGCCGGGGTTCCCCGCCGACCGCCGGGCCGCCTACGGGCTGGGCGACATCCGGCACTGGCTGGAGGTGTTCTGCCAGCGCTACTTCGCGTTCAGCCAGTTCAAGCGCTCGGCGATGCCCAACGGGCCGAAGGTCTCCGCGGGCGGCTCGCTGTCGCCGCGCGGCGACTGGCGGGCGCCGTCGGACGCCTCGGCGCGGGTGTGGCTGGACGAGCTGCGGTCCGGGGTGCCGGAGGCCTGACCGGGACACCCCTGCGGGTGGCACGCCCGGCACGCGGTGCCGCGGCGCGACTAGCATGGAGGGAACCTGACCTCCTCGACAGAGCAGGAGTCGCCGTGGCCTCAGACGTCGTCACCCCGCAGGGCTCCGGCGCGCCCGTCGTCCAGGAGGTCCCGGCGCAGGGGTCTGCCGCCGACGCCCCGGCGCGTGCCCCGCTGCCCGAGCGGCCGGCGGTCCGCCGTCCGGACGACGTCGCGCCCGAGCCGCCGTCGGAGCACGAGGCCGTACCGCGCCGCCGGGTGCGCGACCGGCTGGCCCGCCGGATCGTGGCCGGGCAGCGCTCCACCGGCATCCGGCCGGTGCTCGAGCCGCTCGCAGCACTGCACCGGCAGAACCACCCCAAGGCCGACCTGGCGCTGCTGCAGCGCGCCTACGACCTGGCCGAGGAGGCGCACGCCCCGCAAAAGCGGAAGAGCGGCGACCCCTACATCACCCACCCGCTCGCGGTCGCGACCGTCCTGGCGGGCCTGGGCATGGACACCACGACGCTGGTCGCGGCGCTGCTGCACGACACGGTCGAGGACACCGGCGTCACGCTGGAGACGATCACCGCCGACTTCGGCCCGGAGGTCGCGCACCTGGTCGACGGCGTCACCAAGCTGGACAAGGTCAAGTTCGGCGACGGCGCGCAGGCCGAGACGATCCGCAAGATGATCGTGGCGATGTCCCGCGACCCGCGGGTGCTGGTCATCAAGCTCGCCGACCGGCTGCACAACATGCGCACGCTGCGCTTCCTCCCGCCGGAGAAGCAGGAGAAGAAGGCGCGCGAGACGCTGGAGATCCTGGCCCCGCTGGCCCACCGGCTGGGCATGAACACGATCAAGTGGGAGCTCGAGGACCTCGCGTTCGCCACGCTGTACCCCAAGCGGTACGACGAGATCGTGCGGCTGGTGGCCGAGCGGGCGCCGTCCCGGGACAGCTTCCTGGCGGAGGTGACCACCTCGGTCACCGAGCAGCTCAAGTCGGCGAAGATCGAGGCGGTCGTCACCGGCCGGCCCAAGCACTACTACTCGATCTACCAGAAGATGATCGTGCGCGGCCGCGACTTCACCGACATCTACGACCTGGTGGGGATCCGCATCCTGGTCGACTCGGTGCGCGACTGCTACGCGGCGCTGGGCATCATGCACGCCCACTGGCAGCCGGTGCCCGGCCGGTTCAAGGACTTCGTCGCGATGCCGAAGTTCAACATGTACCAGTCGCTGCACACCACGGTGATCGGGCCGCAGGGCAAGCCGGTCGAGCTGCAGATCCGCACGCACGACATGCACCGCACCGCCGAGTACGGCATCGCCGCGCACTGGAAGTACAAGGACAAGCTGCGCAACGGCGTGTCCAGCCCGGTGAAGCCCGGCAGCCCCGACGACATGCTGTGGCTGCGGCAGCTGCTGGACTGGCAGCGCGAGGCGCAGGAGCCCGGCGAGTTCCTGGAGACGCTGCGCTACGACCTCGGTCCGCAGGAGGTCTTCGTCTTCACGCCCAAGGGCGACGTGATCAGCCTGCCGGGCGAGGCGACGCCGGTCGACTTCGCCTACGCGGTGCACACCGAGGTCGGGCACCGCTGCATCGGCGCCCGGGTCAACGGCAACCTGGTGTCCCTGGACAGCAAGCTGACCAACGGCGACGTGGTGGAGGTCTTCACCTCCCGGTCGCCCACGGCCGGCCCGTCGAAGGACTGGCTGAGCTTCGTCGGTTCCTCGCGGGCGCGCACCAAGATCCGCCAGTGGTTCACCAAGGAGCGCCGCGAGGACGCCGTCGAGGCGGGCAAGGACGCGCTCACCAAGGCGATGCGCAAGGCCGGCCTGCCGCTGCAGCGGCTGATGGGCGGGGACGCGCTGGCCACCCTCGCCGCCGACCTGCACTTCACCGACGTCAGCGCGCTGTACGCCGCGGTGGGGGAGAACCAGCTGTCGGCGGCCTCGGTCGTCGAGAAGCTGCTCACCGCGCTGGGCGGCTCCGAGGGCGCGGCGGAGGACATCGCCGAGACCGCCATCCCGACCCGGCGCACCGTCGTCCGCAGCGCGAGCGGCGACCCGGGCATCGTCGTCCACGGGATGACCGACGTCTGGGCGAAGCTGGCCAAGTGCTGCACGCCGGTGCCCGGCGACGACATCCTCGGCTTCGTCACCCGCGGTGGCGGGGTGAGCGTGCACCGCACCGACTGCACCAACGCCGCGGACCTGCAGAGCAAGCCCGAGCGGCTGGTCGAGGTCGAGTGGGCCTCGCAGCCGGGGGCGGTGTTCCTCGTCGCCATCCAGGTCGAGGCGCTGGACCGGCACCGGCTGCTGTCCGACGTCACCAAGGCGCTGGCCGACGAGCGGGTCAACATCCTGTCCGCGTCGGTGCAGACCAGCCGGGACCGGGTGGCGATCAGCCGCTTCACCTTCGAGCTGGCCGACCCCGCGCACCTGGGTGCCGTGCTGCAGACGGTGCGCAACATCGATGGCGTCTTCGACGTGGAGCGCGTCACCGCGTAGGTCGTGCAGCGTAGAACGGCCCGGCTCCCTGGGGAGCCGGGCCGTTCTGCGTGTGGCCGGGGGTTACTGGACGACGGTCATCGAGGTGATGGTGACCGGGGTCTTCGGGGCGCCACCGCCGGGGCTGGGGTCGAACTTGCCGTCGTTGCCGGCGGCCGCGATCGTGTCCAGCACGGCCAGGCCCGCCTCGTCGACGGTGCCGACCGCGGTGTAGTCCGGGGACAGCTGGGTGTCGGTGAAGCAGAGGAAGAACTGGCTGCCGGTGGAGTTCGGCTGACCGCTGTTGGCCATCGCGATGGTGCCGCGCGGGTACTTCGTGTCCGCGCTGACCTCCTGGCCGAACTTGTAGGTCGGGCCGCCGGAACCGCTGCCGGTCGGGTCGCCGCACTGCAGCACGCCGAACGTGGGCTCGTTGACCTCGCGGTGGCAGGGGCTGCCGTCGAAGAACTTCTGCTGCGCCAGGAACGTGAAGCTGGCGGCCGCGCACGGCGCGGTCTCCCGGTTCAGCGTCAGCGTCAGGTCGCCCTGGCTGGTGCTCATCTTCAACGTGTCCGTGCCGGTGGTCGGGGTGTTCGCCGCGTTCGGCGGGGTCCCGACGTCCTTGAGGTTGGTGTTGCCCGAGGTGTCGGCGACGTAGTCGCAGGCCACGGTGCCGTCGGCGTTGGTCTTCGTCGCGGCCGCGCCGGACGCGGGGGCGCTGCTGCTGCTCGGGTCGGCCGACGCGGTCGTGCCGTCGTCGTCGCCGCCGAGACCGGCGGCCAGCGAGATGCCGCCGGCGACCACGACGACCGCCAGGACGGTGAGGACGACGAGGAGGTTGCGCCGGCGCTTGTGGGCCAGCTCCTCCCGTCGCTGGAGCTGTCGCTGCAGGCGTCGCTGAGCGGCCTCGCGGCGCTGCTTGTTCGTGGGCACTTCTCGTCGGGCTCCTCGCGTGCGGCTGCTCGGGGGCGGGCGGGCCCCTGCTGGTCGGACGGCAGTCTAGGTGGGCAGCCTGTCCGGACCCTGAGACGCGCGGCCGGGGCGGATCGTGCCCGCGTAACCTGCACGGGTGCTCATCCGCTCGTTCCCCGCCGGCGCGTTCGGCACGAACTGCTACGCGGTGGCCGCCGGGCCCCGCGCCGAGTGCGTGGTGGTCGACCCCGGGATGGACGCGGTCGAGCCGCTGGCCGAGATGCTCGCCGCCGACGGGCTCAAGCCGGTCGCCGTCGTGCTCACCCACGGGCACCTCGACCACACCTTCTCGGTGCTGCCGGTGTGCGACGGCTACGACATCACCGCCTACCTGCACCCGGCCGACTCCGGCATGCTCGCCGACCCGATCGCCTGGCACGGCCCGCAGCTGGCCCCGCTGATCACCGGCGCGCGGCTGCCCGACCCCGCCGACGTGCTGCCGCTGGCCGACGGCGCGACGATCTCGCTGGCCGGCGTGGACCTGACCGTCCGGCACGCGCCGGGGCACACCCAGGGCTCGGTGGTCTTCTCGCTGGACCTGGAGGAGGCCCCCGGGCTGCTCGCCGGCGACGTGCTGTTCGCGGGCTCCGTGGGCCGGGTCGACCTGCCCGGCGGCTCGTGGGACGACATGCTCCGCTCCCTGCAGGACGTCGTCCTGCCGCTGGACGACGCCACGGTCGTCCTCCCGGGCCACGGGCCGGCCACCACGATCGGGCGCGAGCGCGCCACCAACCCGTACCTGGCCGAAGCCGCCAGCGCCCCGAAGAGCAGAGGCCTGTGAGCGAGCACCGCAGCGAGCGCCAGCGAGCGAGGAGCGGAACGAACCTGCGAGCGAAGCGAGTCATGACACTGTGAGCACCCTCAGCGCCCCCAAGGGCACGTTCGACACGCTGCCCCCGGACTCGGCCCGGTTCCTCGCCGTCCGCGACACCCTCACCGCGCCGCTGCGCCGGGCCGGGTACGGCTACATCGAGACGCCGACGTTCGAGGACACCGCCGTGTTCGCCCGCGGCGTGGGCGAGTCGACCGACGTCGTCTCCAAGGAGATGTACACGTTCACCGACCGCGGCGGCCGGTCGATCACGCTGCGCCCGGAGCTCACCGCCGGGCTGATGCGCTCGTTCATCGAGCACCGGCTGTACTCCGGCGCGCTGCCGGTCAAGCTGTGGGCGGTCGGCTCGGCGTTCCGCTACGAGCGTCCGCAGGCCGGCCGGTACCGGCACTTCACCCAGGTGGACTGCGAGGCGCTCGGCGTCGACGACCCGGCGCTGGACGCCGAGGTCGTCGCGCTGGCCGTGCAGGGCTTCCGCGACCTGGGGCTGCGCGACTTCGAGCTGCTGCTCACCTCGCTCGGTGACAGCACCTGCCGGCCGCAGTACCGCGAGCTGCTGGTCGAGTTCCTGGCGAAGCTGGACCTCGACGAGGAGACCCGCCGCCGCGCCGAGATCAACCCGCTGCGGGTGCTCGACGACAAGCGGCCCGAGGTGCAGGCGCAGCTCACCGACGCCCCGCTGATGGTCGACCACCTGTCGGACACCACCAAGGCGCACTACGACGCCGTGCGGGAGCACCTCGCCGACCTCGGCGTGCAGTGGACCGAGGCGCCGCGGCTGGTGCGCGGCCTGGACTACTACACGAAGACGACGTTCGAGTTCGTGCACTCCGGCCTCGGCGCGCAGTCGGCGATCGGCGGCGGCGGCCGCTACGACGGGCTGTCCGCGGCGCTGGGCGGCCCGGACCTGTCGGGCATCGGCTACGCCGTCGGCGTCGACCGCACCCTGCTGGCGGTGCAGGCGGAGGGGCTGGACCTCGGCGTCGCGCCGGGCGTGCAGGCGTTCGTCGTCCCGCTGGGGGCCGAGGCCAAGCGGTACGCCGTCCGGCTGGTCGGGCAGCTGCGCGAGGCCGGCGTCTCCGCCGACACCGTGTACGGCGACCGCGGGCTCAAGGGCGCGATGAAGGCCGCCGACCGGTCCGGTGCGACGCACGCGGTCGTCATCGGCGAGCGGGACCTCGCCGAGGGCGTCGGCCAGCTGCGCGACCTGCGCACCCACGAGCAGGTCGCCGTGCCCCTGGGTGAGCTGTTCGACCGGGTCCGTGCGACGGTGGTCGCGTGACTTCTCTCGAGCAGCGGCCGCTGGGCCGCACCGGCGCCGACGTCTCCGTCATCGGTCTGGGCACCTGGCAGCTCGGCGGCGACTGGGGTGACGTCGGCGAGGACGACGCCGCCGCCGTGCTCGACGCCGCGCTGGACGCCGGGGTCACCCTGCTCGACACCGCCGACGTGTACGGCGACGGCCGGTCGGAGGAGCGGATCCGCAAGGCGCTGGCGCCCCGGTCGGAACGGCCGTTCGTGGCCACCAAGGCCGGCCGCCGCGCCGACCCGTTCACCGCCGAGCAGTACACGCCGGAGAACCTGCGGGCGTGGGTCGACCGGTCCCGCCGCAACCTCGGCGTCGAGACCCTCGACCTGGTGCAGCTGCACTGCCCGCCGCCGACCGTCTACTCCGACGAGCGGGTCTACGACACCCTCGACCAGCTGGTGGCCGAGCAGGCGATCGCCGCCTACGGCGTCTCGGTGGAGACCGTCGCCGAGGGCCTGACCGCGCTGCAGCACCCCGGCGTGCAGACCATCCAGGTCATCCTCAACATCTTCCGGCGCAAGCCGCTCGAGCAGCTGCTGCCCGCCGCCCAGCGCGCGCAGGTCGGCGTCCTCGCCCGGGTGCCGCTGGCCAGCGGGCTGCTGTCGGGCAAGTACTCCACCGACACCACGTTCCCGGAGGACGACCACCGGAACTACAACCGCAACGGCGACGCCTTCGACGTCGGCGAGACGTTCTCCGGCGTCCCGTTCGAGGTCGGCGTCGCCGCCGCCCGAGAGGTCGCCGAGATCGGCGGGGACACCCCGACCGCGGCGTTCGCGCTGCGCTGGGTCATCGACCAGGCCGGCGTCACCACCGTCATCCCCGGTGCCCGCAGCGTCGAGCAGGTGCGCGGCAACGTCTCCGCCGCCTCGCTCCCGCCGCTGTCCGACAGCCAGCTCGCCGACCTCGAGCGCGTGTACGACGAGCGCATCCGCCCGCACGTGCACGACCGCTGGTGACACCCCTCCTGCTCCGTACCTGAGAAAGGCACTCTCTTGCTCCGCACCCACGACGCCGGCACGCTGCGCGCGACCGACGCCGGCTCCACGGTCACCCTCGCCGGCTGGATCGCCCGCCGGCGCGACCACGGCGGGGTCGTCTTCCTCGACCTGCGCGACGCCTCGGGCTACGCCCAGGTCGTCGTCCGCGAGGAGGAGGCGCACGCGCTGCGCAACGAGTACTGCGTGCTCGTGACCGGCGAGGTGCAGCAGCGCCCGGCGGGCAACGAGAACCCCGAGCTGCCCACCGGCGACATCGAGGTCGTCGCCAGCGAGCTGCGGGTGCTGTCGGCGTCCGCGCCGCTGCCGTTCCCGATCGAGACCGCGCAGGCCGCCGGGGACGACGTCCGCTACAAGTACCGCTACCTCGACCTGCGCCGGCAGGGCCCGGCGGCGGCGCTGCGGCTGCGCAGCGAGATCAACCGGATAGCCCGCGGCGTCATGGCCGGGCAGGGGTTCACCGAGGTGGAGACGCCGTCGCTGACCCGCTCGACCCCCGAGGGCGCGCGCGACTTCGTCGTCCCGGTGCGGCTGCAGCCCGGCCACTGGTACGCGCTGCCGCAGTCGCCGCAGCTGTTCAAGCAGCTGCTGATGATCGGCGGCCTGGAGCGGTACTACCAGATCGCCCGCTGCTTCCGGGACGAGGACTTCCGCGCCGACCGGCAGCCGGAGTTCACCCAGCTCGACTTCGAGATGAGCTTCGTCGAGCGGGACGACGTCCTGACCGTCGCGGAGTCGGTCATCCGCGCGCTGTGGTCGGAGCTCGCCTCCTACGACGTCCCCGAGATCCCGCGGATGACCTACCGCGAGGCGATGGACCGGTTCGGCTCCGACAAGCCCGACCTGCGCTTCGGGGTCGAGCTCACCGAGCTGACCAGCTACTTCGCCGAGACCCCGTTCCGGGTGTTCCAGGCGCCCTACGTCGGCGCCATCGTGATGCCCGGCGGTGGCTCGCAGCCGCGCCGCGCCTTCGACGCCTGGCAGGACTGGGCCCGCTCGCGCGGCGCCAAGGGCCTGGCCTACGTCACGATCGGTGCGGACGGCGAGCTCGGCGGCCCGGTCGCGAAGAACATCTCCGAGACCGAGCGCGCCGGCCTGGTCGAAGCCGTGGGTGCCTCGCCCGGCGACTGCGTCTTCTTCGCCGCCGGCGCCCGCCGGCCCTCGCAGGAGCTGCTGGGCGCCGCGCGCAACGAGGTGGCCCGCCGGCTGGAGCTCATCGAGCCCGGCTCCTGGTCGTTCCTGTTCGTCGTGGACTTCCCGATGTTCGAGGAGACCGAGGACGGCGACTGGACGTTCATGCACCACCCGTTCACCTCGCCCACGCCGGAGTGGCGGGAGACGTTCGAGCAGGACAAGGGCGCCGCGCTGTCGGACGCCTACGACCTGGTGTGCAACGGCAACGAGCTGATGAGCGGCTCGGTCCGCATCGCCGACGCGGCGCTGCAGGAGCGGGTGTTCGAGGCGATCGGGATGTCGAAGGAGGAGGCCCGGGAGCGGTTCGGCTTCTTCCTCGAGGCGTTCGACTACGGCCCGCCGCCGCACGCGGGTGCCGCGATCGGCTGGGACCGGCTCACCGCGCTGCTGGCCGGTGTCGACTCGATCCGCGAGGTCATCGCGTTCCCGAAGACCGGCGCCGGCTTCGACCCGCTGACCGGCGCCCCGACGCCGATCACCGAGGCGCAGCGCAAGGAGGCCGGCATCGACGCGAAGCCGGAGCAGGCGGAGCCCACCGCCTGAGTCCCCTCTCCCGTTGATCATGGGCGCCTTGCCCGATGACACGCCACCGCGCGGTGTGTCGCTGGCGAGGTGCCCATGATCATCTCCGCCCGGGCTGCCAGCCGCGGCTGAGCAGCGCGCGGCGCGTGCGCTCGACCACGGTCTCCGGCCCGCCCAGGTGGTGGTCGGCGAAGCGCAGCACCAGCCAGCCGTCGAGCGCGGTCAGCGAGTACCGGTCGATGTCCCGGCGGAACTGGTCCCGGTCGGTGGCGTGCTGCTGCCCCTCGTACTCCAGCGCGATCTTCCAGCGGCTGTAACCGAGGTCGCCGTGCACCATCACCCGTCCATGACGACCACGGACCTCGACCTGGGGTTCAGGGTCGGGGAGGTCGCTGGCGACCAGCCAGTAGCGCAGCAGGCTCTCCGGTCGTGAGTGCGACGTCCGGACGAGCAGCGGTGCGCACGCCCGGGCGAGGACGACGCCGCGCACCCGCCCGGCGCGGGCCAGCCGCGCCGTCAGGCGATCGTGGTCGAGGTGCTCCCGGCGGTAGAGCGCATCGCCCACGGCGACCAGCTCCTGCGCCGGCAGCCGCGCGGCCAGGTCGAGGAAGGTCTGCGCGCCCGCGGTGACCCGGATCCCGTCCAGGTCGGTGACGTCGTCAGCGGTCGTCGTGCGCACGTGCCGGATCAGCTGGGCGCGCGCGGGCACGACCACGCCCGGGGGCAGGACGACCGTCAACCGGGGCGGCGCGGCCAGGGGGGCGCCGAGCAGCACGGCCGCTGTCGTCCCGCCGAAGGCCGCGGCCGGCGGCAGGACGCGCGCCCAGGCCGCGCAGAGCTCGGGCAGCGACGGTTCGGCCGCACTGGACAGGTAGAGGCCGTGACCGAGCCGGCGGCCGTCGCGCTCCACCTGGCGGCGGCTCATCCCGGCGGCGCGCGCCCGGGCCCACGTGTAGCTGCTGCCGATCGGCGTCCCGTCCACGGGACGACGGTCGTGCGCGCACCCGACCCGGCGACAGGGCCGGCTTCGATCTGTGGACGTGCGCGGCGGCTGTGGATGCAGTCACTGCACCGATCGACCACCGCAGACGTGACGAGCGACCGCGTCAGGAGGCGGAGAGGCGGGCGAGCTGGTCGGGGGAGAGCTCGACGTGGACGCCGGCCGCGCTGTCGGTGATCGAGGCCGGCCGGGAGGCGCCGGGGATCGGCACGACGGCGTCGGACTGGGCGAGGTGCCAGGCGATCGTCACCTGGAACACCGAGACCCCGAGCTCCTCGGCGACCTCTCCGAACGCGGCCGCCGACGAGCCGAGCTCCTTGGCCGCGCCCACCCCGCCGAACGGGCTCCACGGCAGGAACGCCAGCCCGTGCTCGGTGCAGTGCGCGAGCTCCCCGGCCGAGGACCGGTAGCCGGGGGAGAACTGGTTCTGCACGCTGACGAACGCGTCGCCGATGATCGCCCGGGCCGCGTCGATCTGGGCGACGTCCGCGTTGGAGACACCCACCTGCTGCACCAGCCCGTCGTCGGCCAGCGCGCGCAGCGCGCCCATCGAGTCCTCCCACGGCGTCGCCGGGTCGGGCCGGTGCAGCTGGTAGAGCCCGATCGCGTCCACGCCCAGCCGGCGCAGCGACGCCTCGCAGGCGCGCCGCAGGTAGGCCGGGTCCCCGTTCAGCGGCCAGTCGGTGCCACTCCGGGTGTGCCCGCCCTTGGTCGCCACCAGGACGTCGTCCGCACCGGGGCCGTACTCCCGCAGCGCGCGGGCCACCAGTTCCTCGTTGTGGCCGAACTCCGCCTCGTCGCGGGCGTAGGCGTCGGCGGTGTCGACCAGCGTCACGCCGGCGTCCAGCGCCGCGTGCACGACCGCCACGGCGTCCTCGGGGGAGGGCCGCGGGTCCTTGGTCGACAGGGGCATCGCCCCGAGCCCCACGGCACTGACGGTCCGGTTGCCGATGCGTCGCTGCTGCATGGGACTGTCCTTCCCCGCGGGTAGCGTCGGAACCGTGAGCACGCTGTTCGACGCACCGGAGGAGCAGGCGGCCGCCCCCGACCCGGGTGCGCCGCTGGCCGTGCGCATGCGCCCGCGGTCGCTGGACGAGGTGGTCGGCCAGCAGCACCTGCTCGGCGACCGCTCGCCGCTGCGCCGGCTGGTGGAGGCCGACGAGCCGATGTCGGTGGTGCTCTACGGCCCGCCCGGCACCGGCAAGACCACCCTCGCGCACGTCATCTCGCTGGCGACCAAGCGGCAGTTCGTGCAGCTGTCCGCGCTGGACGCCGGGGTGAAGGAGGTCCGCGCCGTCATCAGCGCCGCCAAGCGCGAGCTGACCATGGCCGGCCGCCGCACCGTGCTGTTCATCGACGAGGTCCACCGGTTCTCCAAGACCCAGCAGGACTCGCTGCTGTCCGCGGTCGAGGACCGGATCGTCAGCCTCATCGCCGCGACCACCGAGAACCCGTTCTTCTCCGTCGTCAGCCCGCTGCTCTCGCGCAGCCTGGTGCTCCAGCTGCAGCCGCTGGGCGACGACGACGTGCGCACCCTGCTCCGCCGCGCGCTGACCAGCGACCGGGGCCTGGACGGCGCGGTGACGCTGAGCGCCGAGGCCGAGGAGCACCTGGTCCGCATCGCCGGCGGCGACGGGCGCAAGTCGCTGACCGCGCTGGAGTCCGGTGCCGGGGCGGCGATCGCCGCCGGGGCGACCGAGATCGACCTGCGGACGCTGGAGACGGCGGTCGCGCAGGCCGCGGTCCGCTACGACCGGCAGGGCGACCAGCACTACGACGTGGCCAGCGCGCTGATCAAGTCGATCCGCGGCAGCGACGTGGACGCGGCGATGCACTACCTGGCCCGGATGGTCGAGGCGGGGGAGGACCCCCGGTTCATCGCCCGCCGGCTGGTCATCTCCGCCAGCGAGGACATCGGCATGGCCGACCCCACCGCGCTGCAGACCGCGGTCGCCGCCGCCGACGCGGTCGCGTTCATCGGCATGCCCGAGGGCCACTTCCCGCTGGCGCAGGCCGTCGCGCACCTGGCCACGGCGCCCAAGTCCAACGCGCTGACCGTCGCGATCGGCGAGTCGGTGGCCGACGTCCGGGCGGGGCTGGCCGGTCCCGTGCCCCCCGGGCTGCGCGACGCGCACTACGCCGGCGCGAAGAAGCTCGGGCACGGGAAGACCTACCGCTACCCCCACGACCACCCCGACGGCGTGGTGCCGCAGCAGTACCCGCCGGACGCCCTGGTCGGCCGCGACTACTACCGCCCCACCGCCCGCGGGGTGGAGGCGCAGATCGGCCCGCGGCTGGCCAGGCTGCGGGCGATCATCCGTCGTCGCGGCTGAACAGAGGCCCCCCAGCTAGGGTTGTCCGACCGGTGGCATCCCCACCGGCGCAGGCACGAACGACGAAGGGGACCCACGACGTGTCCGCAGGAGAGATCGCCGGGCTGGTCGCAGCCATCGCCGTGGCGCTGCTGGTGCTGCTGCTCGCCGTCCCGCTGCTGAAGCTGGGACGCACGCTCGACGAGACCACGCTGACCATCCGGCAGGCCCGGGAGCAGGCCATGCCGATCCTCGGTCAGGCCCAGACGACCGTCGCCCACGTGAACTCCAACCTCGAGCGGGTCGACGACATCACGGGCAACGCCGCCAACGTCTCGAGCAACGTCGCCGCCCTGACCAGCGTGTTCGCCGCCACCCTCGGCAGCCCGCTGATCAAGGTCGCCGCGTTCAGCTACGGCGTCCGCAGCGCGGCCAAGAAGAAGCGCGAGGGCCAGGCGCTCGCCGACGCCCAGCGCACGGCCAAGGACGAGCGGCGCGCGCGCCGGTCGGGGCGGGCCGCCTGATGCGACGGTTGTTCTGGCTCGGGATGGGCGTCACGATCGGCGTCCTCGTCGTCCGCAAGCTCACCGCGACCGCGGAGAAGCTGACCCCGCAGAGCATGGCCGGCAGCATCGCCGACGGCCTGCGCGACCTGGCCGCGGCGATCGGCGACTTCGGCGCCGACGTGCGCTCGGCGATGGCCGACCGCGAGGAGGAGCTGCGCAGCGGCACCGGCCTCGACGCCCCGCTGCCGGAGGGTGGCGCCGCCCAGCTGCCCACCCGCCGCGGCGCGCACGCCGCCGACCGCTGACGGCCCGCACCACCCCATCCGTTCCCCGTGGCCGGCGCCGGACCCCCGGCGCCGGCCGCGCCCCGCAGGAGAGCACCCCATGCAGACCGCCGAGATCCGCCGCAGGTTCCTCGAGCACTTCGAGAAGCGCGGCCACACCGTGGTGCCCAGCGCCTCGCTGGTGTCGCCCGACCCCTCGCTGCTGTTCACCGTGGCCGGGATGGTCCCGTTCATCCCGTACCTGACCGGCCGCGAGCCCGCGCCGTTCCCGCGGGCCACCAGCGTGCAGAAGTGCGTGCGCACCCTCGACATCGAGGAGGTGGGCAAGACCACCCGGCACGGCACGTTCTTCCAGATGAACGGCAACTTCTCCTTCGGCGACTACTTCAAGGCCGAGGCGATCCAGTTCGCCTGGGAGCTCATCACCGGGAAGGTCGAGGACGGCGGCCTCGGGTTCGACCCCGAGCGCATCTGGGCGACGGTCTACCTGGACGACGACGAGGCGGCCGACGCCTGGCACCGCATCGCCGGCCTGCCCAAGGAGCGGATCCAGCGGCTGGGCAAGGACTCCAACTACTGGTCGACCGGCGCGCAGGGCCCGGCCGGCCCGTGCTCGGAGATCTTCTTCGACCGCGGCCCCGCGTTCGGCCCGGACGGCGGCCCGGCCGTCGACGAGGCCGGCGACCGGTTCCTGGAGATCTGGAACCTGGTCTTCATGCAGTACGAGCGCGGCCCGGGCGAGGGCAAGGACTTCCCGATCCTCGGCGAGCTGCCCAACAAGAACATCGACACCGGCATGGGGCTGGAGCGGGTGGCCTACCTGCTGCAGGGCGTCGACAACATGTACGAGATCGACGAGGTCGCCCCGGTGCTGCGCCGGGCCGCCGAGCTCGCCGGGGTCACCTACGGCAAGGACCACGAGGCCGACGTCCGGCTGCGCGTGGTCGCCGACCACGTGCGCAGCGGGCTCATGCTCATCAGCGACGGCGTCACCCCGGGCAACGAGGGCCGCGGCTACATCCTCCGCCGGCTGCTGCGCCGCGCCGTCCGGTCGATGAAGCTGCTCGGCGTCGACGAGGCCGCGCTGCCCGAGCTGCTGCCGGTCTCCCGCGACGCGATGAGCGCCAGCTACCCGGAGGTCGCCGAGGACTTCGCCCGCATCTCCGGCATCGCCTACGCCGAGGAGGACGCGTTCCGGCGCACCCTCGCCGCCGGCACCGCGCTGTTCGACACCGCGGTCGGCCAGGCGCGGCAGGCCGGGACGGCGGCGCTGTCGGGCGAGCAGGCGTTCAGCCTGCACGACACCTACGGCTTCCCGATCGACGTCACCCTGGAGATGGCCGCCGAGCAGGGCGTGACCGTCGACGAGGAGGGCTTCCGGGCCCTGATGAAGGAGCAGCGCGAGCGCGCCCGCGCCGACGCCCGGGCCAAGCGCACCGGCTCGGTCGACGTGCTGGCCTACCGCCGGCTGCTCAGCGAGTTCGGTCCCACCGACTGGCGGGCCTACTCGACGCTGCGCACCGACTCCCGGGTGCTCGGCGTGGTCGACGAGGGCGAGACCGAGGACGGCGAGCAGGTGGTCGGCCCCGGTGGCGTCACCCGCGTGGTGCTGGACCGGACGCCGTTCTACGCCGAGTCCGGTGGCCAGGTGGCCGACGCCGGCGAGCTGACCTGGGACGGCGGCCGCGCCGAGGTCGTCGACGTGCAGCGCCCGGTGAAGGGCCTGGTCGTGCACCAGGTGCGGGTGACCGAGGGCGAGCTGCGGGCCGGCGTCGAGCTGTCCGCGCAGGTGGACCGCGAGTGGCGGCTGTCGGCCTGCCAGGCGCACTCGGGCACCCACGTGGTGCACGCCGCGCTGCGCCAGGTGCTCGGCCCGCAGGCGCTGCAGTCCGGCTCGTACAACCGCCCCGGCTACCTGCGGCTGGACTTCGCCTGGCAGGGCGCGCTCTCGCCGCAGCAGCGCACCGACATCGAGGACGTCGCCAACGCCGCGGTCCGCGCCGACCACGCCGTGCGGGCGTTGTACATGACGCTGCCCGAGGCCCGCGACTTCGGCGCCCTGGCGCTGTTCGGCGAGACCTACGGCGAGCAGGTACGCGTCGTGGAGATCGGCGGCCCCTGGTCGCGCGAGCTCTGCGGTGGCACCCACGTGCACGGCAGCGCCCAGATCGGCACCCTCGCGCTGACCGGCGAGAGCTCGGTCGGCTCCGGCGCCCGCCGCGTCGAGGCGGCCGTCGGGTTGGAGGGCTTCCGCTACCTGGCCCGCGAGCGCGACCTGGTCCGCCAGCTCGCCGACCTGCTCAAGACCCCGCAGGACGGCATCGCCGACCGGGTCAGCGGCATGCTGTCCCGGCTGCGGGACGCCGACAAGGAGATCGCGGACCTGCGCTCGAAGCAGACGCTCGCCGCCGCCGGTGACCTCGCCGCGGCCGCGAAGGACGTCGCGGGCGTCGCCGTCGTCACCGGCTCCCCGGCGGGGTTGGGCGGTGGTGACCTGCGCGGCCTGGCGCTCGACGTCCGGGGGCGGCTGGGCGACAAGCCGGCCGCCGTGGTGCTGGCCTCGGCCGCCGACGGCAAGGTGGCGGTCGTCGCCGCCCTCAACCCGGGGGCGGTGCAGCGCGGGCTGAAGGCCGGCGAGCTGGTCACCCTGGCCACCGGGCACGTCGGTGGCCGCGGCGGCGGCAAGCCGGACGTCGCCCAGGGCGGTGGTACCGACCCGGCGGGCATCCCGGCGGCGCTCTCGGCCGCGGAGACCGCGATCGGGGCGGCACTGGCGTGAGCGGCAGCGGCGCCGGTACCGGGGCGGACGGAGAGCGGCGGGTCGAGCAGCGGCCCGCCGTCCCGCCGCTGCGGCGGGACGGCGGGGACCTGCCCGACGGCGTGCACCGCACCGAGGCGGTGCCCTTCCCGCTGCCACCGCTGCCGGCTGCCGCTCCGGAGGAGGCCCCCGAGCCCGCGCCGGACGAGACCGGCCGGCTGCAGCTGCGCCAGTACCCGCCAGTGCCGCCGCCGGCGCGGCGGCCGGCCCGGCCCGAGAGCGGCGACACGCCGGAGGAGTCGGCATGACCGCGGCCCAGCCGTCGTTCCAGCGGGGACGACGGCTCGGCGTGGACGTCGGCACCGTGCGGGTGGGCGTCGCGCTGAGTGACCCCACCGGGCTGATCGCGAGCCCGCTGGAGACGGTGCGCCGAGCCAAGGACAAGCGGGACCTGGACCACCTCGCGTCACTGGTTGTGACACACGAGGTGGTCGAGGTGGTGGTGGGATTGCCGAGACATCTCTCTGGAGCGTCGGGCCGTTCGGCGCAAGATGCCACCACCTACGCTCAGGAACTGGCAAGACGCATCGGGGAGGTCCCCGTGCACATGGTCGACGAAAGGCTCTCCACCGTGACCGCAGCCAGTCACCTCCGCGCCGGCGGCATCGATGCCCGCCGGCAGCGCTCGGTGATCGACCAGGCGGCCGCCGTGGTCATCCTGCAGACGTACCTCGACACCGCCCGGAACAGCAGCGCCAGGCGTGACCCAGTGCAGAACGACGGAGGGGGCCTCACGTGACCGGTCCGACCGAGTCCCGCAGCGCCGGCCGGCACGCCGTGGCCGGCCCCGGCGCCGGCCGGCCCGCCGCCGAGCTGCTCGCCGACCTGGCCCGCGGCCGCGGCACCACCCTCGAGCGCGACGACACCGACGGCTCCTCGCCGCGCCGGCACCGGCGCGCCCCCGAGGCAGGGCTGCCCGGCGTCGACGGGCTGGCCCTGGCGCTCACCGACCCCGCCCGCACCGGCGACGCCCTCGTCGACCGCGAGCTGACCGACCTGGCCACCGGGGCGCTGCCGGCCGCTCGCCCGGACCTCGCCGCACCGGCCACCGGCGCCCTGCCCACCGGCGCCCTGCCCACCGCCGCCTCCCGCGCGCTGCGCCCCGGTGTGCCCGGCGCCCGGCCCGGCGCGCCGTCGAGCTTCGCGGCGCCGGCTGTGCCCGTGGGCCGCGCCGCCCAGCCCGCCCACGCCGCCCAGCCCGCCCACGCCGCCCAGCCCGCCCACGCCGGCCGGCCGCTCCCCGTCCCGCCGCCGGTGACCCCGCGGCCGCGCACCGGGTTCGACGCGCCGGTCACCTCCGCGCTGGCCGCGCAGACCCCCGTCGCCCGCGCGCTACCCGCCCCGGCCGACGACGAGACCGCCACCGGTCCCGTGGTCGAGCGTGGTGCCTTCGCCGCCGCGACCGGGTACCACTACGACGTGCACGGCGACGACCGCTACGACGACGGGGCGCACGCCCCTGCCGACGAGTGGGCGGACGACGACCGGTCCGATGACGACTGGTCCACCGCCGACGCCCGGCACCACGGCGCCGAGCACGAGGACGACGGCTGGGGCGACGAGCACCACCGCCACGGCTACGAGCCCGACCGGGACGACACCGGCCGGGTGCACCCGGTCTTCGACGAGACCGGTGGCCTGGAGGTCATCGTCGACGACGAGCACCCCGACGACCACCACACCGGCTCCGGCTCCGGCGGGGGTGGTGGCGGAGGCCGTCGCCGCCGTGGTGGCGGCCGCAGCGGGGGCGGTCGCCGCAAGCGCCGTCCGCTGGCCCTGGTGATCGTGCTGCTCGTGGTGGCCGCCGTCGCCGGCGGCATCGTCGTCGGCGGGCAGCGTCTGCTGGACCTGCTCGGCACCGGCGCCGAGGACTACACCGGCAGCGGCACCGGCCAGGTCGACGTGAAGGTCACCGAGGGCGAGTCGCTGCGCGCGATCGCGTCGTCCATGGTCGAGGCCGACGTCATCGCCTCCACCAGCCCGTTCCTCGACGCGGCGAAGACCAACGCGGCCGCCACCGGCGTGCAGCCGGGCACCTACCGGCTGCGCCAGCAGATGTCGGGGCAGGCGGCGCTGGACCTGCTGCTGGACCCGGCTGCCCGGATCACCGCCCGGGTGACCGTCCGGGAGGGCCTCACCGCTGCGCAGACGCTGCAGCTGCTGGCCGACAAGACCGGCACCCCGCTGGCCGACCTGCAGGCCGCCGCGCAGAACACCGCCGCGATCGGCCTGCCGCCCTACGCCAACGGCCTGGTCGAGGGCTTCCTGTTCCCGGCGACCTACGACTTCGAGCCCGGTGAGCAGCCGGTCGACATGCTCAAGGACATGGTCGGCCGCGCCGTGCACACCCTCGACGAGCTGCAGATCCCGGTCGAGCAGCGGCTGTCGGTGGTCACCGAGGCGAGCATCGTGCAGGCCGAGGCCGGCAGCGTGGAGGACATGGGCAAGGTCGCCCGCGTGCTGGACAACCGGATCGCCATCAGCATGCCGCTGCAGCTGGACACCACGGTCAACTACGCCAACGGCAAGGCCGGCGTGACCACGACGCCGGAGGACCGGGCCAACCCCTCGCCGTACAACACCTACGTGCACCCGGGCCTGCCCCCGGGCGCGATCGGCAACCCCGGCGAGGAGGCCCTGAAGGCCGTCCTGAGCCCGACGCCCGGCAACTGGCTGTTCTTCGTCGTCGTCGACCCGGACACCGGGGAGACCCGCTTCGCCGCCACGGCGGAGGAGCACGCCGCCAACGTGAAGCTGTTCCAGCAGTGGCTGCAGGCGAACCCCACCGACTGACCGGGGGGTCCCGGGCGGCCGTCCTCGGCCGCCCGGTGGGCCACTCGCTGTCGCCGCTGCTGCACCGCGCCGCCTACGCGGCGATGGGCCTGGACGACTGGACCTACGACGCGCTCGACATCGGCGCGGAGGACCTGCCGGTGCTGCTGGCCGGCCTCGGCGAGGAGTGGCGCGGCTTCTCGGTGACCATGCCGTGCAAGCGGGCCGCGGTCGACGTCGCCGACGAGGTCGAGCCGCTGCCGGCGCTGCTGCACGCGGCCAACACCCTGGTGCGCACCGAGCGCGGCTGGCGGGCGGAGAACACCGACGTCCAGGGCGTCGGGACGGCGTTGCAGGCGGCCGGGGTCGACCAGGTCGAGCGGGCCGCGATCCTGGGGGCTGGCGGGACGGCGGCTGCGGCCGCGGTGGCGCTGGCCTCTCTCGGCGCGCAGCACGTGGACGTCGTGGTCCGGGAGCCGGCGCGGGCCGGTGACCTGCTGCGGGTGCTCGACGCCCTCGGGGTGGCCGCGACCCCGCAGCGGCTGGACGAGACGGGCACCGTCGCGGCGCCGGTCGTGGTGAGCACCGTCCCGGTCGGCGGGCAGCCGGCGGTCGCCGAGCTCGCCTGGTGGCGCGGCCAGACGGTGCTCGACGTGCTCTACGCCGGCTGGCCCACGCCGCTGGCCCGGCGGGTCGCCGACGCCGGCGGCCGCACGATCAGCGGCCTCGAGGTGCTGTTCTGGCAGGCCGCCGCGCAGGTCGAGCTGATGACCGGCCGGCCCGCCCCGCTCGCGGCGATGCGCGCGGCCCTCGACACCCTCTGAGCCGGTGACCCCTGCCGTCCCGGCCGGTGAGGTGCGCGTGCTGCTGGTCGCCGCGGCCGTGGTGGCCGGGTTGCTGCTCGGGCCCTGGCTGGCGACCGCGACCGCGCGGCTGGCCGCCCGCGACCGAAGCGCCCGGGCCGGCCGGGTGCGGGTCGCGGTCACCTGCCTCGCGGCGGCGGCCGCGCTGGGCGTCGTCCCGGCGCTGACCGCGGTCCGGCCGGCGCTGGCCGCGCTGGCCTGGTTCGCCGGCGCCGCGGTGGTGCTGGCCGGCACCGACCTCGCCGTCCACCGGCTGCCCGACCGGGTCACCGGCCCGGCCGCCGTGGGCGTGGGCGCCGCCCTCCTGCTGGACGCCGCGCTGACCGGCGCGTGGGGCGCCCTGCTGCGGGCCGTCGTCGCCGCCGGCGTCGCGCTGGGCCTGGGCGCCGCCGGGCACCTGGTGAGCCCGGCAGGGCTGGGCCGCGGCGACGTGAAGCTGCTCGGGCTGCTCGGCCTGGTGCTCGGCTGGGCCGGCTGGGGCGTGCTGCTGGCCGGGGTGTTCGTCGGGCTGCTCGTCGGCGCGGGCGCCGCGCTGCTGCTGGTCGCCCTCGGCCGGGCCGGCTGGCGCACGGCGATCCCGTTCGGCCCGCCGCTGCTGATCGGCGCGTTCGTGGCGCTGCTGGTGGCGGCACCCCTGCCGACGTAGCCCCCACCCTGCCCCCGGGTCCCACCTGGCGGAACTGGCAGACTCACGGGCATGTTGCGCTGGCTGACCGCCGGTGAGTCGCACGGCCAGCAGCTCACCGCCATCCTCGAGGGCCTCCCCGCCGGCGTGCGGGTGCAGACCGCCGACCTCGACGAGCAGCTCTCCCGGCGGCGGCTGGGCCACGGCCGCAGCGCCCGGATGAGCTTCGAGCAGGACGTCGTCACGATCACCGGCGGCATCCGGCACGGGGTCACCCAGGGCGGCCCGATCGCCGTCCAGATCGGCAACACCGAGTGGCCCAAGTGGCAGTCGGTGATGTCCGCGGACCCCGTCGACGCCGAGGTGCTGGAGGGGCAGGCGCGCAACGCGCCGCTGACCCGCCCGCGGCCCGGGCACGCCGATCTCGCCGGCATGCAGAAGTACGGCTTCGACGACGTCCGCCCGGTGCTCGAGCGGGCCAGCGCCCGGGAGACCGCCGCCCGGGTCGCGCTGGGCACCGTCGCGCAGGCGTTCCTGCACCAGGTGCTGGGCGTGCGCGTGGTCAGCCACGTGGTCGGCATCGGCCCGGTCACCGTGCCCGAGGGCGTGCTGCCCGGACCCGAGGACAACCCGCGGGTCGACCAGGACCCGGTGCGCTGCGCCGACCCCGCGACCAGCGCGCGGATGGTCGCCGAGATCGACGACGCCCACAAGTCCGGCGACACCCTCGGCGGCGTCGTCGAGGTCGTCGTCCACGGGCTGCCGCCGGGCCTGGGCAGCTCGGTGCACTGGGACCGGCGGCTGGACTCCCGGCTGGCCGGCGCGCTCATGGGCGTGCAGTCGGTGAAGGCGGTCGAGGTCGGCGACGGCCTGGAGACCGCCCGCCGCCGCGGCTCGGCCGCGCACGACGAGATCGACCTGGTCGACGGGCAGCTGGTCCGCCGCACCGACCGGGCCGGCGGCATCGAGGGCGGCATGACCAACGGCGAGGTGCTCCGGGTGCGCGCCGCGATGAAGCCGATCAGCACCGTGCCCCGCGCGCTGGCCACCATCGACACGGCCACCGGCGAGCCCGCGGTCGCGATCAACCAGCGCTCCGACGCCTGCGCCGTCCCGCGCGGCAGCGTGGTGATGGAGGCGATGGTCGCGCTCGTGCTGGCCGACGCGGTGCTGGAGAAGTTCGGCGGCGACTCGCTGCCCGAGACCCGCCGCAACGTCGCAGGGTACCTGGCCGGGTTGAGGTACCAGTGACCGGTCCGGTGCTCGTGCTGGTCGGCCCGCCGGGGGCGGGCAAGACCACCGTCGGCACCGCGGTCGCCGCGGCCCTGGGCGTCGGGTTCCGCGACACCGACGCCGACGTCGAGGCGAGCACCGGCACGGCGATCGCCGACCTGTTCGTGCAGCAGGGCGAGCCGTACTTCCGGCAGCTGGAGGAGAAGGCCGTCGCCACCGCGCTGCGCGAGCACGACGGCGTGCTGGCCCTCGGCGGCGGCGCGGTCACCCACCCCGCCACCCGGCGGCTGCTCACCCTGCACGGCCGGGCCGGCGGCGTGGTCGCCTGGCTGGACGTCGACGTGCCCAGCGCCGCGGCCCGGGTGGGGCTCTCCCGTGACCGGCCGCTGCTGGCGGTCAACCCGCGGGCGATGCTGCGCACGATGCTCGCCGAGCGGGCGCCGCTGTACGGGGAGGTCGCCACCGTCACGGTGACCACCAGCGGCCGGGACGTCGAGGCGGTCGTCGCCGAGGTGCTCACGGCCGTGCGAGGGGAGCAGGGATGAGCGTGCAGCGCGTGCCGGTGGGCGGCGAGAAGCCCTACGAGGTGGCCATCGGCCCCGGCGTCCAGCGGGAGCTCAGCTACGTGCTCGACGGCACCGCCCACGCCGCCGTGGTGCACAGCGCCGCGCTGGCCGCCGCCGCCGGTGCCGCCGTCGAGACGCTGCAGCAGGCCGGGGTCGCCGCCGAGGCGGTCGTCGTCCCCGACGGCGAGGCCGCCAAGGACGTCACCGTCGCCGCGGGCCTGTGGGACGAGTTCGCCCGGCTGGGCATCACCCGCACCGACGCGGTCGTCGGCATCGGCGGGGGAGCGGTCACCGACCTCGCCGGGTTCGTCGCCGCCACCTGGCTGCGCGGCGTCCGCGTCGTCCAGGTGCCCACCAGCCTGCTGGCCATGGTCGACGCCGCGGTCGGCGGCAAGACCGGCATCGACACCGCCGCGGGCAAGAACCTCGTCGGCGCGTTCCACCCACCGGTCGCGGTGCTCGCCGACACCGACGCGCTGGCCGGGCTGCCCGACGCGGAGTTCCGCTCCGGGCTGGCCGAGGTGGTCAAGTGCGGGTTCATCGCCGACGGCAGGCTGCTGGAGCTGCTCGGCGCCGACCCCACCGGACGCCGGGACACCACCGAGCTGATCACCCGCGCCGTGCAGGTCAAGGCCGCCGCCGTGGGGGAGGACCTCTACGACACCGGCCGCCGTGAGTTCCTCAACTACGGCCACACCCTCGGCCACGCGATCGAGCTGGTCGAGGAGTTCCGCTGGCGGCACGGCGAGGCGGTCGCCGTCGGGCTGGTGTTCGCCGCCGAGCTCGGCCACGCCGCCGGGCTGCTGTCCCGCGACGAGGCCGACTGGCACCGCCAGCTGGTCGGCGCCCTGGGCCTGCCGGTGTCCTACCGCGGCGACTGGGCGCAGCTGCA
This sequence comes from Modestobacter sp. NPDC049651, assembly GCF_040659695.1. Taxonomy (NCBI): domain Bacteria; kingdom Bacillati; phylum Actinomycetota; class Actinomycetes; order Geodermatophilales; family Geodermatophilaceae; genus Modestobacter; species Modestobacter sp. NPDC049651. The sequence goes on along the minus strand of NZ_JBFAOG010000007.1, from coordinate 109,077 downwards.
GCAGGTGATGCGCCGGGACAAGAAGTCCCGCGGTGCCTCGCTGCGCTTCGTCGTCCTCGACGGGCTGGGCAACCCCACGATCCTGACCGACCCCGACCAGGCCTGGCTGGACGCCGCCTGGGCCGCGGTGAGCGAGGAGACGGCATGACGATCCACGTCCTCAACGGCGCCAACCTCGGCCGGCTGGGCACCCGCGAGCCCGAGGTCTACGGCAGCACCACGTACGCCGAGCTCGAGGAGCTGCTGCACGCGGCGGCCACGGAGCTCGGCGTCGACGTCGTCGTCCGCCAGACCGACGACGAGGGGCAGCTGCTGCGCTGGGTGCACGAGGCCACCGACGCCGGGGACCCCGTCGTCATCAACCCCGGCGGCTGGTCGCACACCTCGGTGGTGCTGCACGACGCGCTCGCCGCGGTGCAGGCGCCCGTGGTCGAGGTGCACATCAGCAACATCCACGCCCGCGAGGAGTTCCGGCACCACTCCTACGTCTCCCGGGTCGCCACCGGCGTGATCGCCGGGCTCGGCGTGCACGGGTACGTGCTGGCGCTGCAGTGGCTCGTGCTGCGGGGGGTCCGGTGAGCGAGCGGGAGGCCGGCCGGCGGGACCGGCTGCGGGCGCGGGCGGCCGAGGCCGGCCTGGACGCCGTCCTGGTCACGAACCTGCTCAACGTCCGCTACCTGACCGGGTTCACCGGCTCCAACGGCGTGCTGCTGGTGCGCACCGACGGCCAGGACCTGTTCGGCACCGACGGGCGGTACACCACGCAGGCCGGCGTCCAGGTGCCCGACGTCGAGCTGCTGGTCGACCGCGGCACCGAGCTCGCGGTCGCCCGCGCGGCGGTCAGCAGCGGCGCGACCCGGCTGGGCTACGAGTCGCACGTGGTCACCGTCGACGGGCTGCGCGCCCTCGAGCGGGTCACCGGCGAGGCGGCGTCGGCCGTGGAGCTGGTCAGCGTGCGCCGGGCGGTCGAGCAGCTCCGCGCGATCAAGGACGACGCCGAGGTCGACGCGCTGCGCCGCGCGTGCGCCGTCGCCGACCGGGCGCTGGCCGAGCTCGCCGCCGAGGGCGCGCTGCGCCCCGGCCGCAGCGAGCTGGAGGTCGGCCGCGAGCTCGACGCCCGGATGCTGACCCTCGGCGCCGAGGCCCCGTCGTTCGAGACGATCGTCGCCGCCGGCGCGAACTCCGCGATCCCGCACCACCGGCCCGACGCGACCGTGCTGCGCGACGGCGACCTGCTCAAGCTGGACTTCGGCGCCACCGTCGACGGCTACCACTCCGACATGACCCGCACCCTGGTGCTCGGGCACGCCGCGGACTGGCAGCGGGAGGTCTACGAGCTGGTCGCGGCGTCCCAGGCCGCCGGCCGGGCGGCGCTGGCGGTCGGCACCGAGGTCGCCGCGGTGGACGCCGCCTCCCGGGACGTCATCGCCGCCGCCGGGCACGGCGAGCACTTCACCCACGGTCTCGGGCACGGGGTGGGGCTGGAGGTCCACGAGGCTCCCAGCGTCTCGGCGCTCGGCACAGGTACCCTGGCTGCCGGCATGGCCGTCACCGTGGAGCCGGGCGTCTACCTGCCCGGGCACGGCGGTGTCCGGATCGAGGACACCCTGATCGTCACGGACGACGAGCCCGAGTTGTTGACCCTCACGAGCAAGGAACTGCTGGTCCTCTGATGGCTACCACGAACGACCTGAAGAACGGCATCGTCCTCAACCTGGACGGTCAGCTCTGGACCGTGACGGACTTCCAGCACGTCAAGCCCGGCAAGGGCGGCGCGTTCGTCCGCACCACGCTGAAGAACGTGCTCTCCGGCAAGGTCGTCGACCGCACGTTCAACGCCGGCACCAAGGTGGAGACGGCGAACGTCGACAAGCGGTCGATGACCTTCCTGTACAAGGAGGGCACCGACTTCGTGTTCATGGACGGCGACACCTTCGAGCAGATCTACGTGCCCGAGGCGACCGTGGGTGACGGGGCGAACTACCTGCTCGACAACACCGAGGTCATCGTGGCCGTCCACGACGACACCCCGCTGTACGTCGAGCTGCCGGTGACCATGGAGCTGGTGGTCTCGCACACCGACCCGGGGCTGCAGGGCGACCGCTCCACCGGTGGCACCAAGCCCGCCACCCTGGAGACCGGGGCCGAGATCCAGGTGCCGCTGTTCATCACCACCGGCGAGAAGCTCAAGGTCGACACCCGCGACGGCCGCTACCTCGGCCGGGTCTCCTGACCTGATGGCCGCCCGCTCCAAGGCGCGCAAGCGCGCGGTCGACGTCCTCTACGAGGCCGACCTGCGCTCGGACGACGTCCTCGAGGTGCTGCGCGCCCGGGTCGCCGACGGCAACCCGCCGGTGCCCGACCACACCGTCCGGCTGGTCGAGGGCGTCGTCGCGCAGCAGCCGCGGATCGACGAACTGATCGAGGAGCACGCCTCCGGCTGGTCGCTGGACCGGCTCCCGGACGTCGATCGGGCGATCCTGCGGATGGCCACCTACGAGCTGCTGTGGGTGGACGACGTCCCGGACGCCGTGGTCATCGACGAGGCGGTGGAGCTCGCCAAGGCGCTGTCCACCGACGACTCGCCGGCCTACGTCAACGGCGTCCTCGGCGGCATCGTCCGCGCCGAGATCCCCACCTGATCCACCCCTGAACGCCCACGGCCCACTCTGCCTCGCAGAGTGGGCCGTCGGCGTGCAGCGGGAGGTCAGCGCGGGTTGCGGCGGCGGTCGCCCCAGCCGTTGTCGGAGTCGTCGGTGTCGTCACCGAAGTCGATGTTGCCCTCCATGCCGGGGGAGAGCACGCCCCACTCGATGAGCCGGGTGGTCAGCTCGTCGGGGCTCATGTCGTAGATGATCGCCAGCGACTTGAGGTCCTCGGCGCGGATCGACAGCACCTTGCCGTTGTAGTCGTGCCGCTGCGCCTGGATCGTCGAGGCGTAGCGGGCCAGCGGACCGGCCTCGTCGGCGGGCAGCGACCCCAGCGACTCGAGGTTCAGCACGATCTTGGTGCTCTTGGTGACCGCGGAGCTGGGCCGCGGGTCGGGGAGCAGCTCGGAGACCGGCACGCCGTAGAAGACGGCCAGCTCGGAGAGCCGCTGGACGGTCACCGCGCGGTCGCCGCGCTCGTAGGACCCGACGACGACCGCCTTCCAGCGGCCGTGCGACTTGTCCTCGACGCCCTGCAGTGAGAGCCCCTGCTGGTTGCGGATGGCCCGGAGCCGGGCACCCAGGGCCCGGGAGTAGTCGGTGCTCATGACCTCTGCTCACTGACTGTCGTCGGAATGGGACGGTGCTCGTCACGCAGAGTACCGATCTCCCCGGTCGTGCGACAGTCGAGCGCCCCCATCGGGTCAGACTTCCTCGCAGCGGGTCAGCGGCACGCCGTGCCGTCCACCTGGTGGGCCGTCCGGGGCCGCCCAGGAGGCCGGTCGGCGGGGTGCAGTACCGTCGCCTCCGGTCCTTTCTCCTTTAACGACCCGTCCAGTGAGGCGGGGAAGGAGGCCTGATGGCCGAGCCATCGCAGCCTGCCCAGCACCAGTCACCGCAGAGCGCGCCCGGCGCGCTGCTCTCCGCCGATGACATCGCCCGCATCGGCGACCGCATCGCCCACCAGGTGATCGAGAAGGCGGGCAACGACCTCGCCGACCTCGTCCTGGTCGGCATCCCCACCCGCGGCGCCCCGCTGGCCCGCCGGCTGGCCGCCCGCATCGAGGCGTTCTCCGGCCAGCACGTCGACGTCGGCACCGTCGACATCACCCTCTACCGCGACGACCTGCGCCGCCGCGCCGTCCGCGCGCTGGAGGAGACCCGGCTGCCCGACGCCGGCATCGACGACCGGCTGGTCGTGCTGGTCGACGACGTGCTCTTCTCCGGCCGGTCGGTGCGGGCGGCACTCGACGCGCTGCGCGACCTCGGCCGGCCGCGCGCCGTCCAGCTCGCCGTGCTGGTCGACCGCGGTCACCGGGAGCTGCCGATCCGCGCCGACTACGTCGGCAAGAACGTGCCCACCGCCCGGAGCCAGTCGGTGAAGGTGCGCCTCGCCGAGGTGGACGGCGTCGACGAGGTCACGCTGGAGGGAGCCCGGTGAAGCGGCACCTGCTGGAGGCCGCGGACCTCGACCGGGACGACGCGACGCTGGTGCTGGACACCGCGGCGCAGATCGAGGGCGCGCTGGCCGGCCGCGAGGTCAAGAAGCTGCCGACGCTGCGCGGGCGCACCGTGGTCAACCTCTTCTACGAGGACTCCACCCGCACCCGCATCTCCTTCGAGCTGGCCGCCAAGCGCCTGTCCGCCGACGTCATCAACTTCTCGGCGAAGGGCAGCAGCGTCTCCAAGGGGGAGAGCCTCAAGGACACCGCGCTGACCCTGGAGGCGATGGGCGCCGACGGCGTCGTCGTCCGGCACCCGGCGTCCGGTGCCCCGCACCGGCTGGCGCAGTGGGTGCAGGGCAGCGTGGTCAACGCCGGCGACGGCACCCACGAGCACCCCACCCAGGCGCTGCTGGACGCCTACACGATCCGCAAGCGGCTCGGCCGGCTCGACGGCGTGCGGGTGGCGATCGTCGGCGACGTGCTGCACAGCCGGGTGGCCCGCTCCAACGTCCGGCTGCTGGCCACGCTGGGCGCCGAGGTCACCCTGGTCGCCCCGCCGACGCTGCTGCCGGTCGGCGTGGAGGCCTGGCCGGGTGCCGTCGGCTACGACCTGGACGCCGTCCTGCCCAAGTCCGACGTGGTGATGATGCTGCGGGTCCAGGCGGAGCGGATGAACGCCTCGTTCTTCCCCAGCGCCCGCGAGTACAGCCGCCGCTACGGCCTGGACGCCGTCCGGATGGCGGCCCTCGCCGACGACGCGATCGTCATGCACCCCGGCCCGATGAACCGCGGCATGGAGATCGCCGCGGAGGTCGCCGACTCGCCCCGCTCGACGATCGTCGAGCAGGTGGGCAACGGCGTGACCGTCCGGATGGCCGTCCTGTACCTGCTGCTGGGAGGCGCACCCGAGTGAACGTCACCATCAAGAACGCGCGCCCGTACGGCGAGGACGCGGTCGACATCCGCATCGAGGACGGCCTGGTCACCGCGGTCGGGGCCGGGCTGGACGGCGGGGGCGCGGACGTCGTCGACGCCACCGGGCTGGTCGCGCTGCCCGGCCTGGTCGACCTGCACACCCACCTGCGCGAGCCCGGCCGCGAGGACGCCGAGACGGTGGAGTCCGGCAGCCGCGCGGCGGCGCTGGGCGGGTTCACCGCGGTGCACGCGATGGCCAACACCGACCCGGTCGCCGACACCGCCGGCGTCGTCGAGCAGGTGTGGCGGCTGGGCCAGGAGGCCGGGCTGGTCGACGTCGTCCCGGTCGGCGCGGTCACCGTCGGCCTGCGCGGCGAGCGGCTGGCCGAGCTCGGCGCGATGGCCGACTCCGCCGCCCGGGTGCGGGTGTTCTCCGACGACGGGCACTGCGTCGCCGACCCGGCGCTGATGCGCCGCGCACTGGAGTACGTGAAGGCGTTCGACGGCGTCGTCGCCCAGCACGCCGAGGAGCCGCGGCTGACCGTCGGCGCCCAGATGAACGAGGGCGAGCGGTCCGCACGGCTGGGTCTGGGCGGCTGGCCGGCCGCCGCGGAGGAGGCGGTGATCGCCCGCGACGTGCTGCTGGCCGGGCACGTCGGCGCGCGGCTGCACGTCTGCCACGTCTCCACCGCGGGCTCGGTGGAGATCCTGCGCTGGGCGAAGAGCCGCGGCGTGCAGGTGACCGCCGAGGTCACCCCGCACCACCTGCTGCTCACCGACGCCCTCGTGGAGGGCATCGGGTCCGGTGCGGCCGGGCTGGGGCCGTACGCCCCGGTGTTCAAGGTGAACCCGCCGCTGCGCACCGAGGCGGACGTCCGGGCGCTGCGGGCGGGGCTGGCCGACGGCACGATCGACGCCGTCGCCACCGACCACGCCCCGCACGCGGTCGAGGACAAGGAGACCGAGTGGGCCTCGGCCCGCCCGGGGATGCTCGGCCTGGAGCAGGCGCTGTCGATCGTGGTGCAGACCATGGTCGAGCCCGGCCTGCTCGACTGGCGCGGCGTCGCCGACCGGATGTCGGTGCGCCCGGCGGCGATCGGCCGCCTGAGCTCGCACGGGCGGCCCCTCGCCGCCGGCGAGCCCGCGAACCTGCTGCTGCTGGACCCCGCCGCCCGGGTCACCGTCGACCCGGCCGCGCTGGCCAGCCGCAGCCGCAACAGCCCCTACGCCGGCCGGGAGCTCCCCGGCCGCGTCGTCCACACGTTCCTGCACGGTGCGCCCACCGTGCTGGACGGAAAGGCAGTCAAGTGAGCGAGGCCCTGCTCGTCCTCGAGGACGGGCGCACGTTCCGCGGCCGGGCCTACGGCAAGGTCGGCACCACGGTGGGCGAGGCGGTCTTCGCCACCGGCATGACCGGCTACCAGGAGACCCTCACCGACCCGAGCTACGCCGGGCAGATCGTGGTGATGACCGCGCCGCACGTCGGCAACACCGGCGTCAACGGCGAGGACGACGAGAGCCGCCGCATGTGGGTGGCCGGCTTCGTCGTCCGCGACCCCGCCCGCCGCCCGGCGAACTGGCGGGCCACCGGCAGCCTGGACGACGAGCTGGCCGGCCAGGGCGTCGTCGGGATCAGCGACATCGACACCCGCGCGCTCACCCGGCACCTGCGCGACCGCGGCGCCATGCGCGCCGGGATCAGCTCCGACGGGCTCACCGCGGAGGAGCTGCTGGCCCGGGTCACCGCGGCCCCCGAGATGACCGGTGCCGACCTCGCCCCGACGGTCAGCGCGCAGGAGCCCTACGTCGTGCCGGCGGAGGGGGAGAAGCGGTTCACCATCGCCGCGCTCGACCTGGGCATCAAGACCGCCACGCCGGCCTCGCTGGCCCGGCTCGGCGTCGAGACGCACGTTCTGCCGGCCACCGCCACCGCCGAGCAGCTGCTCGAGCACGGCGTCGACGGCGTCTTCATCTCCAACGGCCCCGGTGACCCGGCGGCCGCGGACTACGCGGTCGCGGCCGTGCGCGGGGTGCTGGAGGCCGGCCGGCCGCTGTTCGGCATCTGCTTCGGCAACCAGATCCTCGGCCGCGCCCTGGGCCTGGGCACGTACAAGCTGCGCTTCGGCCACCGCGGCCTCAACCAGCCGGTGCTCGACCGGGTCAGCGGCACGGTGCGGGTCACCAGCCACAACCACGGCTTCGCCGTCGACGCCCCGCTGGACCGGCCCACCGACACCCCGTTCGGCCCGGTCGAGGTCAGCCACGTGGGCCTCAACGACGACGTGGTCGAGGGCCTGCGGCTGATCGAGGCCCCGGCGTTCAGCGTCCAGTTCCACCCCGAGGCCGCCGCCGGCCCGCACGACGCCCAGCCGCTGTTCCAGCGCTTCGTCGACCTCATGGCCGCATCCAAGGACGGCGCCGCGGTGCCGCCGGCCCCCATCGTGGAGTCCTCGACCGGGGAGAAGAACTGATGCCCAAGCGCACCGACCTGCAGCACGTCCTGGTCATCGGCTCCGGGCCGATCGTCATCGGCCAGGCCAGCGAGTTCGACTACTCCGGCACCCAGGCCTGCCGGGTGCTCAAGAGCGAGGGCCTGCGGGTCAGCCTGGTCAACAGCAACCCGGCCACGATCATGACCGACCCCGAGGTCGCCGACGCCACCTACGTCGAGCCGCTGACCCCGGAGTTCGTCGAGCGGGTGATCGCCAAGGAGCGCCCCGACGCGCTGCTGGCCACCCTCGGCGGGCAGACCGCGCTGAACATCGCGATCGGGCTCTTCGAGAACGGCGTGCTGGAGAAGTACGGCGTCCAGCTCATCGGCGCCGACGTCGACGCGATCAACCGCGGCGAGGACCGGCAGCTGTTCAAGGAGATCGTCCGCTCGGTCGGCGCCGACGCCCCGCGGTCGAGGGTCTGCGGCACCATCGACGAGGCGCTGGCGACCGCCGCGGAGGTCGGCTACCCCGTCGTCATCCGGCCCTCGTTCACCATGGGCGGCCTCGGCTCGGGGTTCGCCACCGACGAGGCCGAGCTGCGCCGGATGGCCGGCCACGGGCTGGCCGACTCGCCCGTCCACACCGTGCTCATCGAGGAGTCGGTGCTGGGCTGGAAGGAGTACGAGCTCGAGCTGATGCGCGACCGCAGCGACAACGTGGTGGTCATCTGCTCGATCGAGAACATCGACGCGATGGGCGTGCACACCGGCGACTCGGTCACCGTCGCGCCGGCCATGACCCTCACCGACCGCGAGTACCAGCGGATGCGCGACGTCGGCATCGACGTGCTGCGCGCGGTCGGCGTCGAGACCGGCGGCTGCAACATCCAGTTCGCGGTGAACCCGGAGAACGGCCGCCTGGTCGTCATCGAGATGAACCCGCGCGTGTCCCGGTCGTCGGCGCTGGCGTCGAAGGCCACCGGCTTCCCGATCGCGAAGATCGCCGCCAAGCTCGCGATCGGCTACACCCTCGACGAGATCACCAACGACATCACCGGGGTCACCCCGGCGTCGTTCGAGCCGTCGCTGGACTACGTGGTGGTGAAGATCCCGCGGTTCGCCTTCGAGAAGTTCCCGGGTGCGGACCCGCGGCTGACCACCACGATGAAGAGCGTCGGCGAGGTCATGGCCATGGGCCGCAACTTCACCGAGGCGCTCGGCAAGGCGATGCGCTCGACCGAGACCACGGCCGCCGGCTTCTGGACCGACGCCGAGGACGGGTCGTCGGCCGAGGAGCTCCTCGAGGCGCTCCGCACCCCCGTCGACGGCCGGCTCTACACCGCGCAGCGGGCGCTCGCCGCCGGCGCGACCGTCGAGCAGGTCAGCGCGGCGTCGGGCTTCGACACCTGGTTCGTCGACCAGATCGCGCTGGTCACCGAGCTCGGCGAGGAGCTGCGGCAGGCACCGGCGCTCACCCCGGAGCTGCTGCGCACCGCGAAGCGGCACGGCCTGTCCGACCGGCAGGTCGCCTCGCTGCGCCCGGAGCTGTCCGGTGAGGACGGCGTCCGCCTGCTGCGGCACCGGCTCGGCATCCGGCCGGTCTACAAGACCGTCGACACCTGCGCGGCCGAGTTCGCCGCCCGCACGCCGTACCACTACTCGTCCTACGACGAGGAGACCGAGGTCGAGCCGCGGGAGAAGCCCGCGGTGCTGATCCTCGGCTCGGGGCCGAACCGGATCGGGCAGGGCGTCGAGTTCGACTACTCGTGCGTGCACGCGGTCATGGCGCTGCAGGACGCCGGCTACGAGGCGGTGATGGTCAACTGCAACCCCGAGACCGTCTCCACCGACTACGACACCGCCGACCGGCTGTACTTCGAGCCGCTGACCTTCGAGGACGTCCTCGAGGTGGTCGAGGCCGAGCGCGCCGCCGGCCCGGTGGCCGGGGTGATCTGCACGCTCGGCGGGCAGACGCCGCTGGGCCTGGCGCAGCGGCTCAAGGACGCCGGGGTGCCCGTGCTGGGCACCTCCCCGGAGGCCATCGACGCCGCTGAGGACCGCGGCGAGTTCTCCCGGGTGCTGGCCGACACCGGCCTGCTCGCGCCCAAGCACGGGATGGCGACGACGTCCACCGAGGCGAAGGCGATCGCGGCCGGCATCGGCTACCCGGTGCTGGTGCGCCCCTCCTACGTGCTCGGCGGGCGCGGCATGGAGATCGTCTACGACGACGACACGCTGGAGTCCTACATCCGCAAGGCCACCGACGTCAGCACCGACCACCCGGTGCTGGTCGACCGGTTCCTCGAGGACGCCATCGAGATCGACGTCGACGCCCTCTACGACGGCACCGACCTCTACCTCGGCGGCGTCATGGAGCACATCGAGGAGGCCGGCGTGCACTCCGGCGACTCGGCGTGCGCGCTGCCGCCGATCACCCTCGGCGGCGCGGACCTGGGCGCCATCCGCACGGCCACCGCGGCGCTGGCGGCGCGGATCGGCGTCCGCGGGCTGATGAACGTGCAGTACGCGCTCAAGGACGACGTCCTGTACGTGCTGGAGGCCAACCCGCGGGCCAGCCGCACGGTGCCGTTCGTGTCCAAGGCGACCGCCGTCCAGCTCGCCAAGGCCGCGGCCCGGATCGCCGTCGGCGAGACGATCGCGCAGTTGCGGGCTGCTGGCGTGCTGCCGGCCACCGGCGACGGCACCGACCTGCCGGCCGACGCGCCCATCGCGGTCAAGGAGGCCGTGCTGCCCTTCCACCGGTTCCGCACCATCGAGGGCCACGGCGTCGACACCGTGCTCGGCCCGGAGATGAAGTCGACCGGCGAGGTCATGGGCATCGACGCGGAGTTCGGCACCGCGTTCGCCAAGTCGCAGGCGGCCGCCTACGGCAACTTGCCCACCGAGGGCACGGTGTTCGTGTCGCTGGCCAACCGGGACAAGCGCTCGGCGATCTTCCCGATCAAGCGGCTGGCCGACCTCGGGTTCACCGTGCTGGCCACCGCCGGGACCGCGCAGGTGCTGCGCCGCAACGGCGTGACGTGCGAGGTCGTCGGCAAGTTCTCCGAGGGCCCGGGCAACTGCGTGGAGCGGATCCTCGCCGGCGAGGTGGACATCGTCATCAACACGCCGTTCGGCACGCCGGGCAACAGCGGGCCGCGGCTGGACGGCTACGAGATCCGCGCCGCGGCGGTGTCGATGGGCGTCCCGAGCATCACCACGGTGCAGGGGATGGCGGCCACGGTGCAGGCGGTCGAGGCGCTGCGGCGCGGCGACCTCGGCGTCCGCAGCCTGCAGGAGCTGCACCGGGCCCTCGCCTCGTCGCAGGCCGGGGCCCCCGCGTGACGACGGCGGCGGACGCCGCCGTCGTGGCGGAGCTCGGCCGCGAGCTCCGGGCCGGTGGGCTCACCGGCCCGGTGCTCCGCGGCCTGCACGCCGCCGCCGTCGCCCGCCTGGACGGTGCGCCGGCGGCGGAACCCGGCTGGCTCATCGAGCTCACGGCCCGGCTGGACGGCGGCACGCTGGACGCCGCTGACCTGCCCGCGCTGGTGCGGCTGCTGGTGACCACCGGGCAGCAGCGGCTGCTGGCCCGGCAGGGGGTGCGGTTCCCGGCGTACGCGCTCACCGACGACGTGGCCGCGGCGCGCACCGGACCGCCCGGCCCCCTGCTGCCGGTCCGCCCGCGCGCGCCCGGCAGCTGGGCAGTCCTCGGCCGGCGCACCGGCTTCCCCATCGGGGTGCCCGCCTGCCCGCTCACCGGCACCGCCGCCTGGGTGCAGTACCTGGCCGGCAACGGGTTCAACCTGCTCACCTACAAGACGGTGCGCAGCCGGGCGCACGCGGCCAACCAGTTCCCGAACTGGGCGTTCGTGCCCTCGGCGACCGGCCCGCTGCCGGGCGGCGCGACCCTGCCGGTGGTGCACGCGGAGCCCTCGGACTGGGTGCACCCCGGCGACCCGGCGGTCACCTCGACGAACTCCTTCGGCGTCCCGTCGCCGGACCCCGAGGTGTGGGTCGACGACGTCGCTGCCGCCGTCCGCTGCCTGGCCGACGACCAGCTGCTGCTGGTCAGCGTGCTGGGTGAGGACGACGGGGACGGCCCGCCGCAGCTGCAGGCGATCGCCGACGACTTCGCCCGCACCGCCCGGCTGGCCGAGGAGGCCGGCGCCCCGGTGGTCGAGCTGAACCTCTCCTGCCCGAACACCCTCGACCCGGGGGACGGCGGGGTGCGGCCGCCGATCTGCCTGGACCCCGAGCTGACCGCGGCGATCGTCACGACCACCCGGCGGGCGTTGTCGAGCAGCACCGGGCTGGTCGCCAAGCTGTCCTGGCTGGACGAAGCGCAGCTCTCCGGGCTGCTGCCGCGGATCGCGCCGCAGCTGGACGGCATCGCGGCGATCAACACCGTGCAGTGCGCGGTGCAGCGGGCCGACGGCTCGCCGACCTTCCCCGGCCGCCCGCTGGCCGGGGTGTCGGGCCGGGCGGTGCGCGAGCTGGCGGTGGACTTCACCGGCCGGTTGCTGCGGCTGCGCGAGGCGGGCGGGTACCGCTTCGACGTGCTGGCCATGGGCGGTGTCACCGACCCGGCGAGCGCCGCGGCGCTGCTGGAGCTGGGTGCCGCGGGCGTGCAGTCGGCCACCGGCGCGTTCGCCGACCCGTTCCTGGCGCAGGCGTGCGTGGACCAGCTCGTCGGGGTGGCCGCGTGAGCGCGCCGTTCGGGGAGCGGCTCGCCGACGCCGTCGCCGTCCGCGGGCCCCTGTGCGTGGGCATCGACCCGCACGTGCCGCTGCTGGAGCGCTGGGGCCTGCCGGACAGCCCCGAGGGCCTGGCCCGGTTCACCGACGCCGTGGTCGACGCGCTGGCCGGGCAGGTGGCGGTGCTCAAGCCGCAGCTGGCGTTCTACGAGCGGCACGGTTCCCGCGGGCTCGCGGTGCTCGAGGACGCCGTCGCCCGGGCCCGCGCCGCGGGCGCGCTGGTGCTGCTGGACGCCAAGCGCGGTGACATCGGCTCGACGATGGACGCCTACGCCGACTACCTGCGCCCGGACCACCCGCTGGCCGTCGACGCGCTGACCGTCAGCCCCTACCTCGGGCCCGGGTCGCTGCAGCCGGCGGTCGACACCGCCCGGCAGCACGGCGGCGGCCTGTTCGTGCTGGCCCGCACCTCCAACCCGGACGCCGGGACGCTGCAGCACGCCCTGGTGCGGGACGGGGCGCGTGAGCGGTCGGTCGCCCAGGTCGTCGTCGACACGGTGCGCGGCTGGAACACCCCGGAGTGGGTGGTCGGCGACCCGCTGCCCGACCTCGGTGCCGTGCAGGACCAGGCCAGCCGCTTCGGGCCGACCACCGGCTCGTTCGGCGTGGTCGTCGGCGCGACGCTGCGCGAGCTGGACGTCGACCTCACCGGGCTGGGCGGGCCGGTGCTCGCGCCGGGGCTCGGTGCGCAGGGCGGCTCGGTGGCCGACCTGCGCCGGCTCTTCGGGTCCGGGACGGCCGTCGTCCCCACCGTGTCGCGGGACGTGCTCGCCGCCGGGCCGGACGCCGCGGCGTTGCGCGCCGCAGCCGACCGCTGGACCGCGGAGCTGGTGCCACGCTCCGCGCCGTGAGACACGCGCTGCCCTGGCTGCCCGGAGCGGTGCTGCCCCTCGGCCGCCGGAGCGGGGCGTGAGCCGCCGGCCGGCGGCGGTCGTCGCTGTGCTCGGCGGGCTGGTCCTCGTGGCGGGGGTGCTCACCTGGGCCCTCGCGTACCGGCACGCCGACGGGCTGAGCGCGGGGCACGCCCCGGGGCTCGTGCTGCCCGGCGGCCGGGCCACGGACCCGCGGCCGGCAGCGCCGTCCGGAGAGCCCGTGCTGCTGTACCTGTCGCCGGAGCAGTACTCCTCGCTGGTGACCGCCTCGCGGGTGCAGCAGGCCGGTGAGCTGGCCACCGCGGTCGGGCTGCCGGCGCTGGTGGGAGCTGCGGGCTGGTGGGCTGCACGTCGTCCCGGGTGAACGGTGTGTTGACGGCTCGTGACGGGTAGATGGCCCAGTGTGTGCGACGTCGGGGTCGGACCCCAAGCACACCGGTCTCCGCCATCTCGCACGGGGGCTGGCGTGACCGGTCGGTCCGCCTTGGCTAGGTTGGCCGTCAGGCTCACCTCGCGGGCCGCCTCCGCGTCTGGACCTGCCCGACAGAACCGAACTGAACCAGCCGGTCACCCGCCGGCACGAGAACGATTGGGTTGCTCCGTGCCCCTTCCCGAGTTGTCCCCCGAACAGCGCGCCGCCGCCCTCGAGAAGGCCGCCGCGGCCCGCAAGGCACGTGCCGAGCTGCGCGAGCGGCTCAAGAGCAAGGGCACGACGGTCGGCGACGTCCTCAAGCAGGGCGAGACCGACGAGGTCATCGGCAAGATGCGCGTCTCCGCCGTCCTGGAGTCGCTGCCGGGTGTCGGCAAGGCCCGGGCCGCCAAGATCATGGAGCGGTTGGAGATCTCCCCGACCCGCCGCGTCCGCGGCCTCGGTGCCAACCAGCGCAAGGCGCTGGAGACCGAGTTCGGCGGCGAGCACGTCGAGGCCGACCAGGTCCCCACCGAGGGTGCCCTCTGAGCCTGACCCCTGGCGGCTCCGGCCACCCGGGTCCGAGGATCCATCCGTGGGACAACTGAACCGCGCGCGGCTGACCGTGCTCTCCGGCCCCTCCGGTGTCGGCAAGGGCACGGTCGTCGCGGAGGTCCGGCGCCGGCACCCCGAGGTCTGGGTGTCGGTGTCGGTCACCACCCGCAAGCCCCGCCCCGGCGAGGTCGAGGGCGAGCACTACCACTTCGTCGACGACGACTTCTTCGACGACCTGGTCGCCACCGATGGTCTGCTGGAGTGGGCGTCCTACGCGGGCAACCGCTACGGCACGCCCCGGGCGCCGGTGGAGGAGCAGCTGGAGGCCGGCTCGCCCGCCCTGCTGGAGATCGAGCTGCAGGGCGCCCGGCAGGTCCGGCAGCGCGCGCCGGAGGCCCAGCTGGTCTTCCTCGCCCCGCCGTCGTGGGCCGAGCTGGTCTCCCGGCTGGCCGGCCGGGGCACCGAGCGGCCCGAGGTCCAGGAGCGCCGGCTGGCCCTCGCCCAGGCCGAGCTGGACGCCTCCGGGGAGTTCGACGTCGTCGTCGTCAACGACGACGTGGCCAGGGCCGCCGACGAGTTGGTAGGCTTGCTGACTGCGCCGCCGCCCGAGGAGCGTCAGACCGGCTGAGCGCCGTCCCGACGTCCATGCGGTCACCCCTGATCTGAAGGAGCACGCTCACCCGTGTCCGGAGTCTCTCCCGCCCCCGAGGGCATCACCAACCCGCCGATCGACGAGCTGCTCGAGCGCACCAGCAGCAAGTACGGCCTGGTGATCTACGCCGCCAAGCGCGCGCGCCAGATCAACGCCTACTACAGCCAGCTCTCCGAGGGCCTGCTGGAGTACGTCGGCCCGCTGGTCGACACCGCGCCCCAGGAGAAGCCGCTGTCGATCGCGCTGCGCGAGATCAACGAGGGTCTGCTGACCCACACCGCCGGCGGCGAGGGCTGAGCTGAGCCCCGCCCCAACGGATGACGAGGCCCCCGGCAGCTGCCGGGGGCCTCGCCGCGTCTGGGGGAGGATGGAGCCCATGAGCCGGATCGTGCTGGGCGTGGGCGGCGGCGTCGCCGCCTACAAGTCGGCGCTGCTGCTGCGCGCCCTCACCGAGTCGGGCCACGACGTGCGCGTCGTGCCCACCGCCTCCGCGCTGCGGTTCGTCGGCGCCGCCACCTTCGAGGCGCTCAGCGGCAACCCGGTGTCGACCGAGGTCTGGGACGACGTCCCCGAGGTCGCGCACGTCCGGATCGGCCAGACCGCCGACCTGGTGCTGGTCAACCCGGCCACCGCCGACCTGCTCGCCCGCGCCGCCGCCGGCCGCGCCGACGACCTGCTGACCGCCACCCTGCTCACCGCGCACTGCCCGGTCGTGTTCGTGCCGGCGATGCACACCGAGATGTGGCTGCACCCGGCGACCCAGGACAACGTCGCGACGCTGCGCCGCCGCGGCGCGGTCGTGCTGCCCCCGGCGGTCGGCCGGCTGACCGGACCGGACTCCGGTCCCGGCCGGCTGCCCGAGCCCGCGGACGTCGCGGCGCTGGCCGAGGTGGTGCTCGCCGCGGGCGCCGGGGCGCTCGCGCAGGACCTCACCGGCCGCCGCGTGGTGGTCAGCGCCGGCGGCACCCGCGAGCCGCTGGACCCGGTGCGCTTCCTGGGCAACCGGTCGTCGGGGCTGCAGGGCTGGGCGCTGGCCCGGGTCGCCGCCGCCCGCGGTGCGGACGTGACCCTGGTCGCGGCCAACGTCGAGCAGCCCGCGCCGTTCGGCGTCCGCACCGTCCCTGTCGAGACCGCCGAGCAGCTGCGCGCCGCGATGACCGCCGAGGCCCCGGGTGCCGACGTCGTGGTGATGGCGGCCGCCGTCGCCGACTTCCGCCCCGCGACCCTGGCGGCGACCAAGCTCAAGAAGGGCAGCGCGGGCGAGCCCAGCGCCATCGACCTGGTACGCAACCCCGACGTGCTCGCCGAGCTGGTGGCCGCCCGCCCGGCCGGCCAGCTGGTGGTGGGCTTCGCCGCCGAGACCGGCGACGCCGAGGGCGACGTGCTCACCCACGCGCGCGCCAAGCTCGCCCGCAAGGGCGCTGACCTGCTCGTGGTCAACGACGTCTCCGCCGGCCGGGTCTTCGGCCGCGGCGAGAACGAGGTGACCGTGCTGGCCGCCGACGGCAGCGCCGTGCCGCTGCCCGCCGGGCGCAAGGACGCCGTCGCCGCCGGGATCTGGGACGCGGTCGCCGCGCGGCTCGGCGCGGGAGCCTGATCCCACCGTCGGTCCACCCGGGTACCGTCGCGGCGGACGCCCGTCTGACTCCCGCATCGAGCCCTAGGAGATCCGAGTGCCACGCCGCCTCTTCACGTCCGAGTCGGTCACCGAGGGCCACCCCGACAAGATCGCCGACCAGATCAGCGACGCGATCCTGGACGCGATGCTGGAGCAGGACCCACGCAGCCGGGTGGCCGTCGAGACCATGATCACCACCGGCCAGGTGCACATCGCCGGTGAGGTGACCACCTCGGGCTACGTCGACATCGCCGAGATCGTCCGCAAGACCATCCTCGGGATCGGCTACGACTCCTCCCGCAAGGGCTTCGACGGCGCCTCCTGCGGCGTCAGCGTCTCGATCGGCGCCCAGTCGCCGGACATCGCCCAGGGCGTCGACACCGCCTTCGAGGCGCGCACCGCCGGGCTCACCGACGCCGAGGCGCGCGCCGCGGTGGCCGAGGACCGGATCGCCAACCAGGGCGCCGGTGACCAGGGCCTGATGTTCGGCTACGCCACCGACGAGACCCCCGAGCTGATGCCGCTGCCGATCGCGCTGGCGCACCGGCTGTCCCGCCGGCTGTCGACCGTCCGCAAGGACGGGTCGGTGCCCTACCTGCGGCCCGACGGCAAGACCCAGGTCACCGTGGTCTACGAGGACGACCGGCCGGTCGCCGTCGACACCGTCGTCGTCTCCAGCCAGCACGCCGACGACATCTCGATCGACACGCTGCTGACCCCCGACGTCCAGGAGCTCGTCGTCGAGCCGGAGCTCGCCGCGCTGGGCCTGCCGACCACCGGCTACCGGCTGCTGGTCAACCCGACCGGCAAGTTCGTCATCGGCGGCCCGATGGGCGACGCCGGGCTGACCGGCCGCAAGATCATCGTCGACACGTACGGCGGCATGGCCCGGCACGGCGGCGGCGCGTTCTCCGGCAAGGACCCGTCGAAGGTCGACCGCTCCGGCGCCTACGCGATGCGCTGGGTGGCCAAGAACGTCGTCGCGGCGGGCCTGGCCCGCCGGTGCGAGGTGCAGGTCGCCTACGCGATCGGCGCCGCGCACCCGGTGGGCCTGTTCGTGGAGACCTTCGGCACGAACACCGTGCCCGAGGACGCCCTCGAGAAGGCCATCACCGCGGTGTTCGACCTCCGGCCGGGCGCGATCGTCCGCGACCTGGACCTGCTGCGGCCCATCTACGGCCCGACCGCCGCCTACGGCCACTTCGGCCGCACCGACGTCGAGCTGCCCTGGGAGCGGCTGGACCGCGTCGACGCGCTGACGTCCGCTGTCGGCGCCTGACCTGACCACCACGCTCGACCCCGACCCGGAGGCTGTCACAACGACCCCGCCCAGCCCACCCTTGCGGGTGGCCCGGGTCGTCGTCGACGTGCCGCTGGCCCACCTCGACCGGCCGTTCGACTACGCGGTCCCCGAGGAGCTCGCCGAGCAGGTGGTGGCCGGCTGCCGGGTGCGCGTCCGGTTCGCCGGCAAGCTCACCGACGGCGTGGTGCTCGAGCTCGGCGACTCGACCGACCACACCGGCAAGCTGGCCCCGCTGGCCAAGGTCGTCTCGGCCGAGCCGGTGCTCACCCCGGAGGTGGCGGTGCTGGCCCGGTCGGTCGCCGACCGCTACGCCGGCTCGCTGACCGACGTCCTCCGGCTGGCCATCCCGCCGCGCCGGGGGGCGCCGGAGAAGAAGCCGGTCGCCGATCCGCCCCCCGCCCCGGAGGTCCCCGACCCGGCGGGGTTCGCCCGGTACCCGACCGGACCGCAGCTGCTCACCGCGGTTGCCGAGGGCCGGCCGGCCCGCGCGGTGTGGACGGCGCTGCCCGGCGAGGACTGGCCCACCCGGCTGGTCGAGCTGTGCCGGGCGGCGCTCTCCGGGGGCCGCGGCGCGCTGGTCGTCGTCCCCGACGGCAAGGACCTCGACCGGCTGGCCGCCGCGGCCGAGCGGCTGCTGCCCGCCGGCTCGGTGGCGGTGCTGCGCGCCGACGCCTCGCCCGACGTCCGCTACGGCCGGTTCCTCGCCGCCGCTCGCGGCACCGCCCAGGTGGTGCTCGGCACGCGCGGTGCGGTGTTCGCGCCGGTGCGCGACCTCGGCCTGGTCGCCGTCTGGGACGACGGCGACGACCTGCACGCCGAGCCGCGGGCGCCCTACCCGCACGCCCGCGACGTGCTCGTGCACCGCGCGCACCTGGCCGGCTGCGCCGCGGTGGTCGCCGGCACCGCCCGGACGGCGGAGGGCCAGCTGCTCGTGGACTCCGGCTGGGCGCACGAGCTGGTCGCCGACCGGGCCACCCTGCGCGCGGCGATGCCACGGGTGCAGGCGGTCGGCAGCGACTTCGAGCTGGCCCGCGACCCGGCCGCCCGCTCCGCCCGGCTGCCCACCCTCGCGTTCGACGTCGCCCGCAAGGCGCTCGCCGCCGGGGCGCCGGTGCTGGTGCAGGTGCCGCGGTCGGGCTACGTGCCGTCGCTGGTGTGCGACCGGTGCCGGGCTCCCGCCCGCTGCGCGCACTGCGGCGGCCCGCTCGGCATCTCCCCGCGCCCGGGCCCCGGCGGCAGCCGCATCGCCGCCTGCCGCTGGTGCGCGCGCCCGGCCGCCACCTTCGACTGCCCGCACTGCCACGGCACCAAGCTGCGCGCCGCGGTCGTGGGGGAGGCCCGCACCGCCGAGGAGCTCGGCCGCGCCTTCCCCGGCGCTGCCGTCCGGGTGTCCGGCCGCGGTTCCGGCGTGCTGGCCACCGTGCCCGGCGGGCCGGCGCTGGTGGTCGCCACCCCGGGGGCGGAGCCGGTCGCCGAGGACGGCTACGGCGCCGCGCTGCTGCTGGACGCCTGGGCGCTGCTGGGCCGCGCCGACCTGCGGGCGGGGGAGGAGACGATGCGCCGCTGGGCCAACGCCGCCGCCCTGGTGCGCGCCGGTGGTCCGGTCGTGGTGGCGGCCGACCCCGCCCACCCGGTGGTGCAGGCGCTGGTGCGCTGGGACCCCGCGGGGCTGGCCGCCCGGGAGCTCGGTGACCGCCGGGAGCTGGGGTTCCCGCCGGTCACCCGGATGGCCGCGGTGTCGGGCACGGCGCCCGCGCTCGCCGAGTTCCTCGAGGCGCTGCGGCTGCCCGAGCACGCCGACGTGCTGGGTCCGGTGCCCGAGCCGCCGCGCCCCGGCGCCGAGGGCGAGCGGGAGCGCTACCTGGTGCGGGTGCCGCGGGCTGACGGCGTGGCGCTCGCCCGCGCGCTCCGCGAGGTGCAGGGCGTGCGCAGCGCGAAGAAGGCCCCCGAGCACGTCCGCGTGCAGCTGGACCCGCTCGAGCTCGCCTGAACCTGGCAGCATGCCCCGGTGCGCACGATCGGGCTGCTGGGCGGGATGAGCTGGGAGAGCACCGGGCTGTACTACCGGCTGCTCAACGAGACGGTGCGCGACCGGCTCGGCGGCCTGCACTCCGCCCGCTGCGTGCTGCTGTCGGTCGACTTCGCGCCGATCGAGGCGCTGCAGGTGGCCGGCGAGTGGAAGGAGGCGGGGGAGCTGCTCGCCGCCGACGCGCAGGCGCTGCAGCGGGCCGGCGCGGACCTCGTCGTCCTGTGCACCAACACCATGCACCTGGTCGCCGACCAGCTCACCGCCGTCCTGGACGTGCCGTTCCTGCACATCGGCGACGTGACCGCCGCCGCGGTGCGGGCCGCGGGGCTGCGGCGGGTCGGCCTGCTCGGCACCGCGTTCACCATGGAGCAGCCGTTCCTCCGCGAGCACCTGGCCGCCTCCGGCCTGGAGGTGCTCGTGCCGGAGGCCGCCGACCGCGCCGAGGTGCACCGGGTCATCTACGAGGAGCTGTGCCTGGGCGTGGTGGAGCCGGAGTCGCGGGCGGCCTACCAGGACGTCGTCGCCCGGCTGGTCGCCGCGGGGGCGGAGGGCGTGGTGCTCGCCTGCACCGAGATCGAGCTGCTCATCGGCCCGAACGACGTCCCGGTGCCGGTGTTCCCGACCACCCGGCTGCACGCCGAGGCCGCCGTGGACGCCGCGCTCGCCCCCTGACCGCACCGCCCCCTGACCGCCGGTCAGTCGGAGGGGGCCTCCTCGGCCAGCAGCTGCGCGAGCTCGGCGTCCAGGTCGGCCGCCGACTGCCGCTCGGCCGCGCGGACGGCGGCCAGCCGGCGGTGCACCGGCGCGGTGACGGCGGCGGTGACCAGCGCAGCCAGCAGCCCGAGCACCAGCCGCGGCCGCCGCACCCCGCGCCGGCGCAGGACCCGCGTCAGCGGCCGGTCGGCGACGGCGACCACCAGCCCGCAGGCCAGCGTGCGCACCGCCACCGCCAGCTCCGCCTCCTGCTCACCCGGCGGCCGCGGCTGCGGCGGCAGCCCGCGGAACGTCTCGCGCAGCACCGGCAGCTCGCGGACCACGGCATCCGTGGCCGCCAGGGTGAGCACCCCGGCGGAGGCGAGCGCCCGGGGACGCGACCGGGGCGGGAGCTCGGCGGCCGCCTCGGCGCCGCCGACGAGCAACCCGTCGACGACGCAGCGCGCGGCTGCCTGGACGCGGGGACGGTGGTACGGGGCCACGCACCGCACGGTAGCGAGCATCCCGGGCGTGGCGCAGCCGCTGGCCCGCGACCGGCGGTCCCGGCCGGTCCGCCTACCATCGTCCGGTGAGCGTCACCCCGATCCGGATCATGGGCGACCCGGTGCTGCGCACCCCGGCCGCCCCCGTCGTCGACTTCGACAAGGAGCTCCAGCAGCTCGTCGAGGACCTCACCCACACCATGCACGCCGCGGGCGGGGCCGGGCTGGCCGCGCCGCAGATCGGCGTCGGGCTGCGGGTGTTCACCTGGTACGTCGACGGCGAGGTCGGGCACCTGGTCAACCCGGACGTCGTCCCGGTGGGCGAGGAGGTCGAGCGGGACGCCGAGGGCTGCCTGTCGATCCCCGGCTACCGGTTCGACTGCGACCGCTACCTCACCGTCGCGGCCACCGGCTGGAACGTGCACGGCGACCCGGTCCGGGTGGAGGGCTCGCACAAGCTCGCCCGCGCCATCCAGCACGAGACCGACCACCTCGACGGCGTGCTGTTCGTCGACCGGCTGGACGCCGAGGCCCGCGCGGCCGCGCTCGACGTGCTGCAGGGCGCCGAGTGGCAGGGGCACCAGGCCTGGCTGCCCGACGGCTCCCCGGTGCCCGCGCCCGTGGTGAAGGTGAGCCCGCACTGAGGCTCCTGTTCGCCGGCACCCCGGCGCCCGCCGTCGTCGCGCTCGAGGCGCTGCTCGCCTCGCGCCACGAGGTCGTCGCCGTGCTGACCAGGCCCGACGCCCCCGCCGGCCGCGGCCGGCGCACCAGCCGGTCGCCGGTCGGCGAGCGCGCCGACGCCGCCGGCATCCCCGTGCTGCAGCCCCGCTCCCCGCGGGAGCCGGAGTTCCTGGCGACGCTGCGGGAGCTGGCCGTCGACTGCGCCCCGGTCGTCGCCTACGGCGCGCTCGTGCCGCCCGCCGCGCTGGAGGTCCCGCGGCACGGCTGGGTGAACCTGCACTTCTCGCTGCTGCCCGCCTGGCGCGGCGCAGCGCCCGTGCAGCACGCGGTCATGGCCGGCGACGAGATCACCGGTGCCGCGGTCTTCCAGCTCGAGGCGGGCCTGGACACCGGCCCGGTGTTCGGCCACGTCACCGAGCCGATCGGGCCCACCGACACCGCCGGTGACCTGCTCGAGCGGCTGTCGGTCAGCGGCGCCGACCTGCTGGTCGCCGTGCTCGACGGCATCGAGGACGGCGCGCTGGTCGCGCACCCGCAGCCCGCGGACGGCGTCAGCCTGGCCCCGCGGATCGAGACCGCCGACGCCCGCGTCGACTGGGCGCTGCCGGCGCACGTCGTCGACCGGCGCGTGCGCGGCGTGACGCCTGCTCCCGGCGCCTGGACCACCTTCCGCGGTGACCGCTTCCGGCTCGGCCCGGTCGAGCCGCTGCCCACCTCCCCGGGCCTCGCGCCCGGTGAGGTGTCGCCGGGGAAGACCGGCGTGCTCGTCGGCACCGGCACCGGCGCCGTCCGGCTCGGGCAGGTCCAGCCGGCCGGCAAGAAGGTGGTCGCCGCCGCCGACTGGGCGCGCGGCGCCCGGCTCGAGCCCGGCGAACGGCTCGGCGCATGAGCCAGCCGGAGCGACCGGGGGACCAGCGGAAGGGCAACCAGCGCCCGCCGTCCCGCCGCCGCCGGCCGACGCTCGACGGCGCGCGGCTGACCGCCTACGACGTCCTCGACGGCGTCAGCAGCCGGGCCGCCTACGCCAACCTGCTGCTGCCCCAGCTGCTGCGCGAGCGCGCCGCCGACCTCACCGACCGGGACGCGGCCTTCGCCACCCAGCTCGCCTACGGAGCGCTCCGGGCGATCGGCACCCTCGACGCGGTGCTGGCCACCCTGGTCAGCCGGCCGCTGGCCGAGCTCGACCCGAAGGTGCTCGACCTGCTCCGGCTGGGCACCTACCAGCTGCTGGACCTGCGCGTCCCGGCGCACGCCGCGGTCGACACCACGGTCGCGATGACCCGCGCGGTCGTCGGCACCGGCGCCTCCGGGCTGGTCAACGCGGTGCTGCGCAAGGTCGCCGCGGGCGGTGACCGGGCCGCCTGGCTCGAGCGGCTCGCGCCGCCCGACGAGGACGGCCGGCTGGCGCTGGCCACCGACCACCCGCGGTGGGTCGTCGAGGCGTGGCGGGACGCGCTGGGCGACCCCGCCGAGGTGGAGCCCGCGCTGCTCGCCGACGACGTTGCCCCCGAGGTGCACCTGGTCGCCCGGCACGTCGACCGCGCGGAGCTCGCCGCCGAGTCCGGTGGCGAGCCCGGCCCGTGGTCGCCGTACGCGGTACGGCTGTCCGGCGGCGACCCGGGCAAGGTGCCGGCGGTCCGCGCGGGGAAGGCCGCCGTCCAGGACGAGGGCAGCCAGCTGGCCGCGCTCGCGCTCACCCGCGCGCCGCTGGAGGGCCGGGACGAGCGCTGGCTGGACATGTGCGCCGGCCCCGGCGGCAAGGCCGCGCTGCTGGCCGCCGTCCGCCCGGCCGGGGTGCACCTGACCGCCACCGACCGGGCGCCGCACCGCGCCGAGCTGGTCCGCCGGGCGCTGGACGGCGAGCCGGACACCGAGGTGGACGTCGCCGACGGCACTGCCCCGGAGTGGCCCGCGGGCTCCTTCGACCGGGTGCTGCTCGACGCGCCCTGCACCGGGCTGGGTGCGCTGCGCCGCCGGCCCGAGGTGCGCTGGCGGCGCACGCCGGACGACGTCGCGCCACTGGCCGAGCTGCAGACCCGGCTGCTGTCCTCGGCGCTGGCCGCGGTGCGCCCGGGGGGAGTGGTCGCCTACGTGACCTGCTCGCCGCACACCGCGGAGACCGTCGCGGTCGTCGACGCCGCCGCGGCGCGGGACGACGTCGAGGTGCTGCCGGTGGCGCCGCTGTTCCCGGAGGTGCCCGGGCTGGCCCGGGGCGACCACGCGCAGCTGTGGCCGCACCGGCACGGCACCGACGCGATGTTCATGGCGCTGCTCCGCCGGACCAGCTGAGGGCAGAGGGCACGGAACTCGGCTGCGAACGGTCGTGGCGGCTGACAGGCTCGGCCGCATGGCGCTCGGGGTGACGGGCCGTCCCAGACGCGTCGAGATCGGCGGTCTCGTGGCCTCCCAGCGCCGGTGGCCACGAGACCGCAGATCTCGTTGCGCGGGGGTGCCCGGGCCGGTCGGTGGTGTTTGACCCGGTTGCGGACGGCGCACCCCTGAGGTGGCGCCCGAGCAGAGGGCCGCGGCCTGCGGAGGGACGGGCATGGCCGACCGCCTGGACGTGACCGTGCGCAGCAACGGCACGGTCGTGGTGCTGTGCGCCCGCGGCGACGTGCGCGAGGAGCCGCAGCTGCTCGGTGAGCTCGTCGGCGTGGCCCTGGCGGCCCTGGACGACCGGCCGGCGGTGGTGGACGTCAGCGACCTCTACGTCCAGCGGCACGCGGGGCTCGACGCGCTGCGCCGGCTGCTGCGCCAGCGACCGCCCGGCGCGCCGACCGTCGTCCTGGCCCGGACGGCGCTGCGCCGGCGGCTGGTCGGCGTCTTCGGCCCCGACACCGCCTGGTACCCGTCGGAGGTGCACACCCCGTGGCTGGGGGTGGCCGCCTCGCTGGCGCACCGCCGCCACCACCTCCCGCGCGCCGGGCTGGCGTTGGTCGAGGACCCGCTGAGCGAGCTGCTGTGGGCCGCCGCCCGGGAGCGCGCCACCGGTCAGGAGCCGGGCGGCAGCTCCAGCCGGGTGCCCTCGGCCGGGGCGTAGGACGACGCGTCGGCGGGGTCGCCCTCACCGGTCCAGCGCGCCACCCGCGGGTAGGGGAACAGCGGCCGGGTGGCCAGCACCTCGCCGTCCGGGCCGACCTGCCGGGCGACGAGCTGCTCCGGCGCGCGGCCCTCCTCGACCCACGCGACCAGCGCCTCGAGGGCCCCGGTGGGCTGGGGGCCGACCCCGCCGCCGCAGTGCCCGACCCCCGGCGCCAGGAACACGCGCAGGAACTCGTGGGTGCGGTCGGGCCCGAGCAGCCGCTGCACCCGCTCGTACCAGTGCAGCGTGCCCTGCACCGGGACGCCGAAGTCCGCGGCGCCGTGCCAGACCAGCGCCTTGCCGCCGCGGTCGGCGAACGCCCGGACGTCGGGGTCGTCGGCGGCGAGCACGCCGGAGTACATCTCGACCGCCTGGTCGAAGAACGCCTCGAAGCCGGCGGTGGTGAGCGTGCGCCAGTCCCAGCCGGGGTCCTGGGCGAGGAAGAGGGAGAACCACCACAGGTCGAACACGAACGGCTGCCCGACGAGCTCGCCGTCCACCACTGCGCTGTCGTGCAGCCCGGCGAACGGTGCGCCCGGCGGCAGGCCGTACCAGAGGAACTCCCCGCCGCGCCGCCGCGGCCCCTCGCCGATCGCCCGCAGCACGGCCACGTCGGCCTCGGTGAGCGGGCCGTCGGGGGTGGGCAGCCCGACCAGCGCGGCGAGGTCCACGGGAGCGCCGAGCGGGTCACCGATCACGCCGTCCACCACGCCGTCGCCGACGGTGTCGCACCGGTCGATGACCGCCGCCAGCGCGGCCGCGAACTTGGCGGCGGAGACGACGGTGCCGGTCTCGCGCATGACCACCTGGCCCCACAGCTGGGCGGTCTGCATCCGCGGGTAGTTGATCACCGGGGCACCGGCCAGCACTCCGTCGTAGTCGCCCGGGTGCCGCTGGACCTCCATCAGCCCCTGCCGGCCTCCGGTGGAGCAGCCGTTCCAGTAGGAGAACCGCGGTCGTCGTCCGTAGGCCGCCTCGACCACCGCCTTCGCGGCGACCGTCATCTCGTGCACCGCCACGTGGCCGAAGGCACGGATCCGCGGCCAGTCGAGGCGGCCGTGCTCGTCGAGGGCGAACGACGCCGTCGGTCCCGGGTGCCCGCCGTCGGTGGCGGCCGCGGCGTACCCGGCCCGCAGCGGCGCGAGCAGCGCGTCGGTCGAGCCGCCGAGGAAGCCCCCGCCGCCGGTGCCCTGGAAGCGCTCGTTCCACCCCTCGGCGGGCAGCCACACCCAGACGGTGACCGGGGCGCCGTGCGGCGGGTGGGCGATGGTCAGCGTGACCCGCACCGAGGCGGGCGTCGCGTCGTCGCCGGGGTGCTCCTCGACGGCGTCGACGGTCGTGTCCGGCAGCTGCAGGCGCCTCAGTGCGGTCAGGTCCACAGACGGCCGGTCCTCTCGGTGGCGGGGTCCTCTCGGTGGCCGGGGCAGCGTGGCACGCCGCCGCCCCGGCCCACGAGGACCTCTTCCGGCAGGCGGCGTCCTCAGAAGGGGAACTGCCGGCGGGTGTGCTGGACGCTCACCCAGTGGTCGGTGGTGAACTCCTCGATCGCCCACTCGCCGCCGAACCGGCCCAGGCCCGACTCCTTCTCGCCGCCGAACGCGGTGTTGTTCTCGTCGTTGAGCGGCGAGTCGTTCACGTGCGTCATCCCGGCCTCCACCCGCAGCGCGAACTGCACGCCGCGCTGGACGTCGCGGGTGAACACGGCGCTGGACAGCCCGTACTCGGTGTCGTTGGCGATGGTCAGCGCGTCGTCCTCGTCGCGGGCCCGGATGATCGTCGCGACGGGTCCGAAGACCTCCTGCTGCGCGGTGGCCACCTGGTTGGTGCCCAGCAGCACGTGCGGGGGCAGGACCGAGCCGATCGGGCCGGTCGGGTCGCCGCCGAGCACCTGCTCCGCGCCGTCCGCGCGGGCCTGGGCGACCTTCTCCTGGATGCCCTCGAGCTGCTTGCCGTTGATGATCGGGCCGATCACGGTGTCCGACTCGCGGGGGTCGCCGGCCTTGAGCCCGCGCACCTTGGCCACGTAGCGCTCGACGAACTCGTCGTGCACGGCGGTGTCCACCACGATCCGGTTGGTGATCATGCAGACCTGGCCCTGGTGGAAGAACTTCCCGAAGGTGGCCGCCTCCACCGCGTACTCGAGGTCGGCGTCGTCGAGCACGACCAGCGGGCCGTTGCCGCCGAGCTCGAGGGACAGCTTCTTCAGCCCGGCCTTCTGCGCGATGCCCTTGCCGACCGGGGTGGAGCCGGTGAACGACACCACCCGGGGCGTGGGGTGGCTGACGATCGCGTCGCCGATGTCGCTGCCGGAGCCGATGACCACCGACAGCAGCCCCGCGGGCAGCCCGGCCTCCTCGTAGACCTTCGCGAGCAGCAGCCCGCCGGTGACCGGTGTGTCACCGGCGGGCTTGAGGACGACGGCGTTGCCCAGCGCCAGCGCCGGTGCGACCGAGCGGTTGGACAGGTGCATCGGCACGTTCCACGGGCTGATCACCGCGACCACGCCGACCGGGCGGCGGTAGACGCGGCTCTCCTTGCCCTCGATGTCGGCGGGGAGGATCCGCCCCTCGACCCGGTACGGGTAGGACGACGCCTCGTGGAAGTCGCGCAGGGTGATCGCGTACTCGAACTCCGCGGCGGGGGCGGCGGCGCCGCTCTCCCGGATGTGCCAGTCGACGACCTCGTCCTTGCGCGCCTCCATGATCCGCGCGGCGCGGCGCATGACCTCGGCCCGCTCGGAGGGCAGCCGGGCGGCCCAGTCGCGCTGGGCCTCCTTCGCCGTCGCGTACGCCTCGTCGAGGTCGGCTGCGTCCGCCAGCGGGATCTCGGTCAGCGTCTCGCCGGTGTAGGGGTCGGTGTCGGTGACGGTCTTCCCGGCGCGGCCGGCGCGCCAGGTGCCGGCGATCGGCATCCGGTCGAAGCCGGCGTAGCGGGTGGGGGCGGTGTCCGAGGCCATGGGTGGTCCGCTACCCGACGGTGCACGAGGCAACCGGCCGGGCTCAGCGGACGGCGCGCTGGCACGTGGGCGCTCGGAAGAGCGGGCGCGGACTGCCAGCTCCCGGGCCTGGGACCGGCACTCCGCGCCCGCCGTCCGGGGGCGTTGAACCGCCACGGCCCGTTCCGGCTCCGGTTCCGGGCCGTGCGGGTCCAGCGCTCTCACGCGGGCGAGGAGGGCGGTCGAGGCCACCCCTACGATCACCGGGTGGCAACCGAACCGATGATCGCGCCCAGCATCCTGTCGGCCGACTTCGCCCGGCTGGCCGACGAGGTCGCCCGCATCGGCAACGCCGACTGGGTGCACGTCGACGTCATGGACGCCCACTTCGTGCCCAACCTGACCCTGGGCCTGCCGGTCGTGCAGGCGATCCAGGCGGTCAGCCCCGTCCCGCTGGACTGCCACCTCATGATCGAGGACCCGGAGCGCTGGGCGCCCGGGTACGCCGAGGCCGGCGCGCGCAACGTCACCGTGCACGCCGAGGCCTGCACCGACCCGCGCACGGTGGCCCGCGACCTCAAGGCGGCCGGCGCGCTGGCCGGCCTGGCGATCAAGCCGGGGACGCCGCTGGAGGCCTACCTCGACGTGCTGCCGGAGTTCGACACCCTGCTGGTGATGACGGTCGAGCCGGGCTTCGGCGGCCAGTCGTTCATGCCCGAGGTGCTGCCCAAGGTCCGCGAGGCCCGCCGGCTGGTGCAGACCGGCCACCTGCAGCTGTTCGTCGAGGTCGACGGCGGCATCAACCCCGACACGATCGCGCAGGCCGCCGAGGCGGGCGCCGACGTGTTCGTCGCCGGCTCCGCGGTCTACGGCGCAGACGACCCGGCCGCGGCGATCACCGCGCTGCGGGACCTGGCGCGCAGGTGAACGGAGCGGAGCGCGCGGCCATGGCCCGCGCCCGCGAGCTGGGGCTGCGGGTGCTGGGCACCACCAGCCCCAACCCGCCGGTCGGCGCGGTCGTGCTGGACGCCGCCGGCCGGGTCGTGGGGGAGGGGGCGACGTCCCCGCCGGGCGGCCCGCACGCCGAGGTGCACGCGCTCGCGCAGGCCGGCGACCAGGCCCGCGGGGGCACCGCCGTGGTCACCCTCGAGCCGTGCGCGCACACCGGCCGCACCGGGCCGTGCGCCGACGCCCTGATCGCCGCCGGCGTGGCCCGCGTCGTCGTCGCCGTCCCCGAACCCACCTCGCTGGCCACCGGCGGCGCGCAGCGGCTGCGCGCGCACGGCGTGGACGTCGAGCTGGGCGCGGAGCAGGCGCAGGCGGAGGAGGGCGCGCTGGCCGCCTGGCTGACCGGCGTCCGGGAGCACCGGCCGCACGTCGTCTGGAAGGTCGCCACCACCCTGGACGGGCGGGTCGCCGCCGCCGACGGCAGCAGCCGGTGGGTCACCGGGCCGGAGGCCCGGGCCGAGGTGCACCGGCTGCGCGCCGGCTGCGACGCGGTGCTCGTCGGGTCGGGCACGGTCCTCGCGGACGACCCGCAGCTGACCGTCCGCGACGCCACCGGCCAGGACGCCGCGCACCAGCCGCTGCGCGTGGTGGCCGACCGCGCCGGGCGGGTGCCGGCCGGCGCCCGGGTGCTCGACGGCGCCGCCCGGACCCTGGTCAGCCGCGCCGCGACGCCGGCCGCGCTGCTCGCCGAGCTGTGGGCGCGCGACGTCCGCCGGGTGCTGCTCGAGGGCGGCCCGACGCTGGCCGCGGCGTTCCTCTCCGCCGGGCTGGTCGACGAGGCGCTGGTGCACGTGGCACCGAAGCTGCTGGGCGCCGGGGCCCCCATGGTCGGGGACCTGGGAATCGCCGGCATCGGCGCAGCGCTGCACCTCCAGGTCGTGGACCTCACCCAGCTGGGCGGGGACGTGCAGATCCGGCTGCGGCCCACCCTGCACACTGGGGGCGGGACCACCGGAGGAGGGAGCTGACGTGTTCACCGGCATCGTGGAGGAGCTCGGCGCCCTCGTGGCGCGCGAGGACGGCGACGACAGCGCCGTGCTGCGCATCCGCGCGCGCAAGGCGCTGGAGGACGTCGCGCTCGGCGACTCGATCGCGGTCAACGGCGTGTGCCTGACCGTCACGGGCGTGGAGCCCGGCGAGGACGGCGCCGCCGTCTGGAGCACCGACGTGATGGCCGAGACCCTGCGTCGCAGCAGCCTGGGCGCCGTGGGCACCGGCGACCCGGTCAACCTCGAGCGCGCCGTCACCGCCGCCACCCGGCTGGGCGGGCACATCGTGCAGGGCCACGTCGACGGCGTCGGCACCGTGCTCTCGCGCACCCCCGGTGACCACTGGGAGGTCGTGCGCATCGCCGTCCCGGCCGAGCTCGCCCGCTACGTGGTCGAGAAGGGCTCGATCACCGTGGACGGCGTCTCGCTGACGGTGAGCGCGCTGGCGGACGGGCCGGAGCCCTGGTTCGAGGTCAGCCTCATCCCGACGACCCTGCGCGAGACGACGCTGGGCACCCGCACGCCGGGCAGCCCCGTCAACCTCGAGGTGGACGTCATCGCCAAGTACGTGGAACGACTCCTGGGGGCACGCTCGTGACCGTTCATCTCGATTCCGTCGAGGACGCGATCGCGGCGATCAAGGACGGCCGCGCGGTCGTCGTGGTCGACGACGAGGACCGCGAGAACGAGGGCGACCTGATCTTCGCCTCGGAGCTGGCGACGCCCGAGCTCGTGGCGTTCATGGTCCGGTACACCTCGGGCTACATCTGCGTGTCCGTGACCGAGGAGGACGCCGACCGGCTGGACCTCCCGCCGATGTTCCGGGTCAACCAGGACCGGCGCGGCACCGCCTACACCGTGACCGTCGACGCCCGCGAGGGCGTGACCACCGGCATCAGCGCCGCCGACCGCGCGCGCACCATCCAGCTGCTGGCCGCGCAGGACACCGACCCGACCGACCTGGCCCGGCCGGGGCACATCGTGCCGCTGCGCGCCAAGGACGGCGGGGTGCTGCGCCGCCCCGGCCACACCGAGGCCGCCGTCGACCTGGCCACCCTCGCCGGCCTGCGGCCCTCGGGCGCGCTGTGCGAGCTGGTCAGCGAGAAGGACCCGACCGGCATGGCGCGCGCCGAGGAGCTGCGCGTCTTCGCCGACGAGCACGACCTGGTGATGATCTCCATCGCCGACCTGATCGCCTACCGCAAGCGGTTCGACAAGCTCGTCGAGCGGGTCGCCGAGGCGCGGGTGCCGCTGCGCGCGGGCAACTTCACCGCGGTCGGCTACCGCAGCTCCTACGACGAGCGCGAGCACGTGGCGTTCGTCTACGGCGACATCGCCGACGGCGAGGACGTGCTGGTGCGCGTGCACTCCGAGTGCCTCACCGGCGACGTG
The DNA here is from genome assembly GCF_040659695.1 of Modestobacter sp. NPDC049651. Lineage (NCBI taxonomy): Bacteria > Bacillati > Actinomycetota > Actinomycetes > Geodermatophilales > Geodermatophilaceae > Modestobacter > Modestobacter sp. NPDC049651. The sequence goes on along the minus strand of NZ_JBFAOG010000007.1, from coordinate 78,160 downwards.
TTCGGCTCGCTGCGCTGCGACTGCGGCCCGCAGCTGGACGCCGCGCTGGCCACCGTCGCCCAGGAGGGCCGCGGCGTCGTCCTCTACATCCGCGGCCACGAGGGCCGGGGCATCGGCCTGCTGCACAAGCTGCAGGCCTACCAGCTGCAGGACCTCGGCGCGGACACCGTCGACGCCAACCTCGACCTGGGCCTGCCCGCCGACGCCCGCGACTACGGCACCGGCGCGCAGATCCTGGTCGACCTGGGCGTGCACACCATGCGGCTGCTCACCAACAACCCGGCCAAGCGCGCCGGCCTGGAGGGCTACGGTCTGCGGATCACCGGCCGGGTGCCGCTGCCCTCGACGGTGACCCCGGAGAACGTCGGCTACCTCCGCGCCAAGCGGGACCGGATGGGCCACCTGCTCGAGATCATCGAGCCCGAGCACGACGCCGGGCCCGGCCCCGACGACGAGCCGGACGCACCGGTGCTGCGGGCCGACGAGCAGCCCGTGTGATCAGATCCCCGCGCCCCACCAGCAGCACGTCGAACGAGGAGAACGCATGAGCGGGTCCGGAGCACCCCAGAGCGAGCACATCGACGCCACGGGGCTGACCCTGGGCATCGTCGCGGCCACCTGGCACCGCGACATCAGCGACGCCCTGCTGGCCCGCGCGGTCGCCTGCGCCGAGGCCGCCGGCGTCGCCTCGCCGACCGTCGTCCGGGTGCCCGGCGCCATCGAGCTGCCGGTCGTCGCGCAGGCGCTGGCCGCCACCCACGACGCGGTCGTGGCGCTCGGCGTCGTCGTCCGCGGCGGCACGCCGCACTTCGAGTACGTGTGCGACTCCTTCACCCAGGGCCTGACCCGGGTGTCGCTGGACACCGGCACCCCGATCGGCAACGGCGTGCTCACCGTCGAGGGGGAGCAGCAGGCCCGCGACCGGGCCGGGTTCGAGGACTCCGGCGAGGACAAGGGCTGGGAGGCCACCGCTGCGGCGCTGACCACCGCCCTGGTGCTGCGCGACCTGCGCGGCCCCCAGCAGACCACCGGTTTCGGGATCACCCCGGCGTGAAGACCTTCGACGAGCTCTTCGCCGAGCTGAGCGGCAAGGTCGCCTCCGGCGACGCGACCTCCGGCACCGTCACCGCGGTCCGCGACGGCGTGCACGCCGCGGGCAAGAAGGTGGTCGAGGAGGCCGCCGAGTCGTGGATGGCCGCCGAGTTCGAGGACGAGCAGCGGACGGCGGAGGAGATCAGCCAGCTCCTCTACCGCGTGCAGGTGCTCATGCTGGCCCGCGGGCTCTCGCTGGCCGACGTCTACGCTCACCTCTGACGAAGGAACCCCCTCGCTCCCCGACCCTCGCTCCGCTCGGGCCGGGACCCTGCGAGGGGGCCGTTCCATCCCCTCACCTAGGAGTTCCGCCCGTGCTGCGCGTCGCCGTGCCCAACAAGGGCGTCCTCAGCGAGCCAGCGGCCGCGATGCTCGCCGAGAGCGGGTACCGGCAGCGGCGCAGCACCAAGGACCTCGCGGTCTACGACCCGGAGAACGACACCGAGTTCTTCTACCTGCGGCCGCGGGACATCGCCGTCTACGTCGCCGCCGGTACGCTGGACGTCGGCATCACCGGGCGGGACATGCTGCTGGAGACCACTCCGGCCGACGGTGAGGGCCCGGTCGCGGCCGAGGTGATGGAGCTGGGCTTCGGCCGCTCGTCCTTCCGGTTCGCCAGCCCGGTGGAGTCCGACGTCGACGAGGTGGCCAAGCTCGAGGGCCGCCGGATCGCCACCGCCTACCCGGGGCTGCTGCACCGGTTCCTCGACGAGTCCGGCATCGAGGCCGACGTCGTCAAGCTCGACGGCGCGGTCGAGACCGCCTGCCGGCTCGGCGTCGCCGACGCCGTGTGCGACGTCGTCGAGACCGGGACGACGCTGCGGGCCGCGGGCCTGCGGATCATCGGCGAGCCGGTGCTGGCCAGCGAGGCCGTGCTGGTGCGCCGCGCCGGCGCCGAGGAGATCCCGGCCGTGGCGCAGCTGCGCCGCCGGCTGCGCGGCGTGCTGGTCGCCCGGCAGTACGTGATGCTCGACTACGACTGCCCCAACGAGCTGCTGGCCCGGGCCACCGCGGTCACCCCCGGCCTCGAGGGCCCCACCGTGAGCCCGCTGCAGACCGCCGGCTGGTCCGCGGTGCGCGCGATGATCCGCCGCGAGGAGACCAACCGGGTCATGGACGAGCTCTGGGAGCTCGGCGCCCGCGCCATCCTGGTCACCAGCATCGCCGCCAGCCGCATCTGAGCACATGGCGATCCTCCGGATCGCACCGCAGCCAGGAGCCGTCCCCGACCTGCGCTGAGCCGCTGCGTCGTTCGATCGCGGGACCCTCCGGGCCCCACTCCTCACGACAGGGGCATGACGGCCGGTGGAGTGGATCCGTCGCGCTCAGCGCGACGGACCCACTCCGCCTCAGCGGGGCCGGGTGGTGCGGTCGACCAGGTCGATCGCGGTGCACAGGCCGAGCGCCATGGCCCGGCCGCTGGTCGAGCCGGTGCCCAGCAGCGTCCTCACGGCGGGGGCCAGCGACCCGTCACCGACGAGACCGCGCAGCACCGCGGCGAACTCCCCGCTGACCCGGCCGGCCGCCGCGTGCCGCAGCAGCGCCCGGGACAGCTCGGTGGTGCGACCGGCCGCCAGCGAGGTCACCCCCGCGCCGAACCGCTCGGCGGCCGGGTGACCCAGCAGCACCAGGCCCGCGGTCACGCCGGCCAGCACGTCGTCGCCGGCCGGGGTCAGCCCCGGGCCGAGGCCGATCAGCCGGGTGGCGGTGCGCAGGGCGGCGTCCAGGTCCGCCCGGCGGACCGACCCGCGCAGCGCGGCCAGCGGACCGCTGGGCCCGGTGGGCAGACCCGGCAGGGAGAACGCGCTGTGCGGCACGCCCTCGCCGTAGAGGGCCGCCCGCAGCTGCCGGACGCCCTCGGGCAGCAGCGCCGGGCGGGCCGTGGGCAGCTTGGGTCGCGGGTCCCACCAGGCCGCGGCGCACACGGTGAGGTCACCGACGACGATCTTGCCGCCGCCCACCCGGGCCGGCGCGCCGCTGGGCACCGACACCAGCGAGCGCCCGTTCGAGGGGCGGAAGAGCACGCAGCCCAGCGGCAGCCGGGCGGCGTCGGAGGTCAGCACGCCGACCACCTCGGACCCCTGCGCCGTCGGGATGGTCAGGTACACGGCCGCCGGCACCGACAGCAGCACCCGCGCCGAGCGCACGGGCCCGCGCAGCAGCTCGGCGACACCCGTGCTGGCCTGCGAGGGGACGGCGGTGGTGAGGCCCCGCGCGGTGGGCGCGGTCCCTGCCGGTGCGGAGTGGCGGGGCAGCGGGATGGTCGGCACCCCGGCCCGTGCGGCACGGCCCAGGAGGGGCCGCGCGGTGGTCGTGGCGTCGCTGTGTCCGCCGGTCGTCTCGTCCGTCGTGCGCATGTGGCCTCCGCCGTGTGTTCGACGGGTGCGGGTGTGGCGTCGGCCGGCCCCGTCCCGGTCTCCGTTCCCCCGACCGGACGGCCCGCGGCCACCGGTTGCTCGATGACTGCGCCTACCATCCGACCCGAGTTGCAGGCCGGGGTCACGAACCTATGGCGTGTGGCGTCCAGCACTGCATGGCGATTCTCGCCAAGACCGCGTCCGCGCGTCCAGGGACGTCTGACAGAATTTCGGACCGTTGGTCCCGCAAGGGGAACGGTAGGGGGACATAGAGTGACCGAGCGTGAGACGTCCGTGACCTTCGCAGCGCACAGCGACCGGATGAACACGTTGGGTGTGGTCCCGCCCTCGGCGGAGCCGGTGCTGTCGCAGGTCGCGCCGGCCGACCGGACCGCGCTGCAGGACAGCATGGGCCTCACCGTCGACCAGGTGCTGGAGCTCCCGGGCCTGGCCGACGCCGTGGTCGTGGGCGGCACCACCGGCACCCGCCGGATCGTCCGGCACGTGGTCGTCGACGACCCCGCCGACCCGCTGGCCAGCGCCCGCCCGGACTCGCTCGTGGTGCTGGGCACGTCGCTGCCCACCGGCGACCCGGCCCAGTCCCGGGCCATGGTCGAGCGGATGCACCGCTCCGGCACCGGTGCGGTCGCCTTCCGCGCCGGCTCCTCCGACCCCGGCCGCGAGCTGGCCCCCGAGGTGCTCGCCGAGGCCGACCGGCGCGGCTTCCCGGTCATCGCGCTGCCCCCGGCCACCCGGGTCGACGAGGTCGTCGCCGAGGTCCTCGGCGCGATCATCGACAAGCAGACCCAGGCGCTCAGCCTCGCCAACCGGATGCACAACCAGTTCATCGACGTGGCGCTGTCCGGCGGTGGGCTGGCCGAGGTGACCGGCCAGGTGTCGACCTTCCTGTCCGGCGCCGCGGTGCTGGGTCTGGGCCCCGACCGCGAGGTGGCGACCAGCGCCGGCCCGCCGGAGGAGGTCGCGGAGATCCGCGACTGGCTGTGGCTGCTGGACGCCGCGGCCGACGACGCGTTCGCCGACCTGGCGCCCTCCCGGCGACTGTCGGGCAACCGCGCCGACCAGAGCGTGGTCACCCCCGCCGACGTGCTCGCCGACGCCGACCTGTCCCCGGCCGACGGCATCCTGCTGGTGCCCGGCCACCACGAGCTGCCCGGTGGGGTGGGGGAGTACGCCGTCGCCCCGATCATGGCCGGCGAGCAGCGGCACGGCTGGCTGGTCGCGGTCAACCGGCACGGGCCGATGCTGCTGGGCGCCGGCGTCGTCCTGGAGCAGGCCGCGGTCATCGCCGCGCTGTCGGAGATCCGCCACCAGGCGGTGCACTCGGTCGAGCTGCGCTTCCAGGGCGACCTGGTCCGCCGGCTGGTCAGCGGCGCCGTCGGGCACACCGAGCGGACGCTGGCCTACACCCGCTCGTTCGGCTGGCGGCTCGACGGGCCGGTCGTCGTCCTGGTCACCGGCACCGAGACCGTCGCCGACGCGGGCGCCGACCCCACCCGGGCGCTCGACGTCCTGGACCGGCTGGCCGACAACTGGCGGGCCGCGATCGACGGCGAGGTCGCCGGCGCGGCCGTCGCCGCGCTGGCCACCGAGATCGTCACCGTGCTGCCGCTGGACGGTCGCAGCCCCGAGGAGCTCTCCGGCCTGGTCGCCGCCGTCACCTCCCGGGTCAACGCCCGGCTGCGCCGCGTCGGCCGGCTGCTGGGCACCGGCATCGGCCGGCCCGCGGAGTCGCTGTCGGCGCTGTCGGAGGCCTACCAGCAGGCGCAGCGCGCCCTCGTCGTCGGCCAGGAGATCCACGGCGGGCACGCCGTCACCCACTTCGACCAGCTCGGTGTCTTCCGGCTGCTGTCGCTGATCCCCGACAGCACCGAGCTGCGCACCTACGTCGACGAGGTGCTCGGCCCGCTGGCCGACGCCGGGGACGCCGACTCCGCCGACCTCCGCGAGACGCTGCGGGTGCTGCTGGAGACCAACCTCAACGTCGCGGAGTCCGCCCGCCGGCTGCACTTCCACTACAACACGATGCGCTACCGGATCGGCAAGCTCGAGCGGCTGCTGGGGACCTTCACCACCGACCCGACGCTGCGGCTGAACCTGCTGCTGGCGCTGCACGCGGCCCGCATGCGCGGCCTGGACCAGCCGCACCGGCCGCCGCTGGAGGGCCCGGTGCCGCCGGTGGTCGACGACGGGCTCGAGTCGCTCATCTGAGTGCGGCAGGGGCCGCCCGGGAGTTCCCGGACGGCCCCTGTGGTGCGGTCTGCGTCAGCGGCCGAACAGCACCTGGTGCATCACGTCGTGCAGGTGGGTGTTCGGGTAGCTGCCCACGAGCTGCTCGCTGCCGTAGCCGGTGCCGGTGACCACGGTCGGGACGCCGGTGTGCCCGCTGGTCGTCCAGTCCAGGACGAACTTCCGGGTGTCACCGGGGACGGCGAACGGGCCGTCCTCGGCGGAGATGCCGTCGCCGCTCTCGTCGGTGCTGTCCACGCCCTCGACGGTCGGGCCGCCGCAGTCGTGGTCGCCGGTGACGATCAGCAGCGTGTCCGGGTGGGCCTTCACGTAGTCGCGGGCGAGCTGCACCGTCTGCTCGAGGTACTGCATCGACTGCAGCATCCGGGTGGCGTTGTCCTCGTGGCTGAACTCGTCGACGCCCTCCTCCTCGACGAACAGGAAGAAGCCGTCCTTGTCCTTCGACACCGTCGTGAGCGCCTTGGCGGTCATGTCCGGCAAGGGGACGACGGGGCTGTAGACGTCGCCCTGGCCCTCGGGCCGCTGCTGGAACATCTCCTCGTTGGCGAACAGGCCGAGCAGCTTGTCCCCGTTGGCGCGCTGCAGGCCCTTCGCGTCGGTGACGTACTGGTAGCCCAGCTGCTGCGCCTCCTGCACCAGATCGCCCTTGGTGCTGCTGCTCTTCTCCGACGGGTCCTCGGCGGGCGTGTCGGGGAAGGCGCCGGGGCTGCCGGCGGGCAGCCAGCGGTCCTCGCCACCGCCGAGGATGACGTCGGGCTCGGTGACCTCGAGGTACTGGCGGGCGATGTCGTCCTGGTTGTTGCGGTTGTCGGTGTTGGAGAAGAACGCCGCCGGCGAGGCGTCGGTGACCTGGGCGGTGGTCACGATGCCGGTGGCCTTGCCGGCCCGCTTGGCCTCGGCGCCCAGGGTGAGCAGCTGGCGGCCCGCGGCGTCCTGGCCGTTCTTCGGGGCGTTCGCGACGCTGATGGCGCCGTTGTAGGTCTTCACCCCGGTGGCCCACGCGGTGGCGGCGGCAGCCGAGTCGGTGATCGTGTCGTTGACGTCGTCCGGGTCGGTGGTCTGCAGGCCGGTCGCGCCGAGCGTGTTCATGGTGAGGTCGCCCTGGTAGCCGGCCAGCGCCAGCCGGGCCGCCTCGCGGTGCGCGGCCGACATGCCGTCGCCGTTGATGAAGATGACGCTGCGGGCGGGCTGGTGCCCGTTGCCGTGGGCCTGCGCCTCGTCGGGGAGGGCGACCATCAGGGCGCCGGCGGCGAGGGCGGCGGCCAGGCCGGCGGGCAGCGTGCGGCGCAGGTGCACCGATCGGGTCATGGAGTTCGTTCTCCTCGCGGTCGTCACGGGCCGGGTGCCCGTGGCGCCGTCGACGCTGTGCGGCCCGCGGGAACGACACGTGCAAGCGCTGTGGCCGCGGCATGAACGTTGGTCGACCTCCACCAACTTGTTCGCCCGTGCGTGCCGACGGGGCCGGCCGGGCACAGCTCGTCGGGGCGGCACGGCGCGGCCCCGGGAGGAGGACCCCATGACCGAGGGGACACGACCGCTGGCGGGCCGGGTCGCGCTGGTGACCGGGGCGTCGTCGGGGATCGGCGAGGCGACCGCGGTCGCGCTGGCCGGGGCCGGGGCCTCGGTGGCCGTCGGCGCCCGCCGGAAGGACCGGCTGGACGCGCTGGCCGGGAAGCTGCGGGACGGCGGCAGCCCGGTGCTGCAGCTGGACCTCGACGTCACCGACGAGCAGCAGTGCCGCGACGCGGTCGCCCGCACCCGCGCGGAGCTCGGCGGCCTCGACGTCCTGGTGAACAACGCCGGCGTCATGCTGCTGGGCACGATCGCCGGCGCGGACACCGAGGACTGGCGCCGCATGCTGCAGACCAACGTGCTCGGCCTGATGTACATGACGCACGCCGCGATCGAGGGCATGGTCGAGCAGGGCTCCGGTGACGTCGTCAACGTGTCCAGCGTCGCGGGCCGGACGGCGCGGCTGGGCGCCGGTGTCTACAACGCCAGCAAGTGGGCGGTGAACGCGTTCAGCGAGTCGCTGCGCCAGGAGGTCACCCAGCGCGGCGTCCGCGTCTCGCTGGTCGAGCCGGGCGCGGTGGCCACCGAGCTGTCCAGCCACATCACCCAGGAGACCGCCCGCGAGGAGTCGCGGCGGATGGCGGAGAGCATGCGGACGCTCCACCCCGAGGACATCGCCCGCGCCGTGCTCTACGTGGTCACCCAGCCGCCGCACGTGGCGGTCAACGAGGTGCTGGTGCGCCCCACCGACCAGCAGCGCTGACCCGTCAGCGCTGCTCCAGCACCCGCTTGAGGGTGGCCAGGTCGGCGGTCACGGCGGCGGCGTCGGCGGCGAACGCGGCGTCGTCCGTGCCCGGCTGGCGGCGCAGGGTGAACACCACCTCGCTGCGCTCGCCGTCGGCGAGCACCCGCAGCGGGTTGGTCACCGTGGTGCCGTCGGGCAGGACGACGTCGTGGTCGAGCACGCCGAGGTCGTTGGCCGGGGCGAACCGGACCACGACCCGCCCCATGGGGGAGTCGGCCACCCACTCGCCGTCGACCAGGCTGATGCCGCCGGCCAGGCCCGCCGCCCACTCGGGCAGGTGCGCCGGGTCGGCGGCGTACGCGTACACCTCGGCGGCGGGGCGGTCGACGTGCACGGACAGGTGCCGGGACTCGCGCATGCCCTGATCCTGCCGCAGGACCGCACCGATCCGGCCGCTCTCCGCAACGTCCCTGCCGCGGCGGGTGCCACGTCCGGAACCCGCCGGATCCTGTCGGGAGCCTGACCTACGGTCGCTGCCGTGCCCCGTTCGAACGCGCTCACCCTCCTCGCCGTCTGCGTCACCGTGCTGGCGTGGGCGTCGGCGTTCGTCGGGATCCGCTCGGTGGGGGAGGACCTCTCGCCCGGGTCGCTCGCCCTCGGCCGGCTGCTGGTCGGCACGGCGGTGCTGGCGCTGCTGTCCCTGCGCCGCGGCTGGGTGCGCCCGACCGGCCGTGAGTGGTCGCTGCTCGCCGTCTGCGGCGTCGGCTGGTTCGGGGTCTACAACCTGGCGCTGAACGCCGCCGAGCGGCACCTGGACGCCGGGACGACGGCGATGCTGGTCAACCTCGGACCGGTGCTCATCGCGGTGCTGGCCGGCTGGCTGCTGGGGGAGGGGTTCCCGCGGTGGCTGCTGGCCGGCCTCGGGGTCGCGTTCGCCGGGGTGCTGCTGATCGGCACCGCCACGCGGGAGGACGGCGCGGACCTGGCCGGCGTGCTGCTGTGCCTGGTCGCCGCGGCGACGTACGCGGCCGGCGTGGTCGCGCAGAAGCCGCTGCTGCGCCGGCTGCCCGGGCTGCAGGTGACCACCACCGCCTGCGCGATCGGCGCGGTCTGCTGCCTGCCCTGGGCCGGCCGGCTGGTCACCGAGCTGGGCACGGCGCCGGCGTCGTCGATCGCGGGCACGGTCTACCTGGGCGCGGTGCCGACGGCGATCGCCTTCAGCACCTGGGCGTACGCGCTGGCCCGCACCGACGCCGGCCGGCTCGGGGTGAGCACCTACGTCGTCCCGCCGCTGGTGATCGTGCTGTCCTGGCTGCTGCTCGGGGAGGTCCCGCCGGTGCTGGCCGTCGTCGGCGGCGTGGTCTGCCTGGCCGGGGTGGCGCTGTCCCGCCGCCGGACGCGTCAGCCCTCGGTCGTGAGCACCCGGGCCACGGCGTCCAGCGCGCCGGGGACCAGCGCGTAGTAGGCCCAGACGCCGCGCTTGTCCCGGCTCATCAGCCCGGCGTCGACCAGCACCTTGAGGTGGTGGGAGACCGTCGGCTGGGACAGCCCGACGGGCTCGGTCAGGTCGCAGACGCAGGCCTCCCCGCCGTGCGCGGCCACCAGGGAGACCAGCCGGAGCCGGGTCGGGTCGGCGAGCGCCTTGAGCGTGCGGGCCAGCGACTGCGCGTCCGCCGCGGACAGCGCCTCACGGTGGAGCGGCGTGCAGCAGGCGGCCGGGGGCGGCAGGTCGACGGCGGTCACGCGGACATCGTGCCACGACGCATTGACAACCGTCGATGTCCTGGACAGGGTCTGGGGACATAGACGACCGTCGATGGAAGGTGGGCGCGATGAACGAGGTGCACGAGGCGGTGCGGGAGCGGTACGCCGCGGCGGCCCGGTCGGTGGGCAGCGGCTGCTGCGGGGACGCGGTCGAGGTCGACGAGCGGTTCGGTGCGGGTCTCTACGCCGGCGTGGAGACCGGGGAGCTGCCCGCGGAGGCGGTCGCGGCCAGCCTCGGCTGCGGCAACCCCCTCGCCGTCGCCGACCTGCGGCCGGGGGAGCGGGTGCTCGACCTCGGTTCCGGCGGCGGCATCGACGTGCTGCTCTCGGCCCGTCGGGTGGGCCCCACCGGCTTCGCCCACGGTGTCGACATGACCGCCGAGATGCTGGAGCTCGCCCGGGCCAACGCCGCGCGGGCGGGGGTGACCAACGTGGAGTTCCACCGCGGGCAGATCGAGGCGCTCCCGCTGCCCGACGCGAGCGTCGACGTGGTCATCAGCAACTGCGTGGTCAACCTGTCGCCGGACAAGCCCGCGGTGCTCGCCGAGGCGTTCCGCGTGCTCGTCCCCGGTGGCCGGCTGGGCATCTCCGACGTCGTCGCGGAGGACCGGCTCACGCCCGCCCAGCGCGCCGAGCGCGGCAGCCACGTCGGCTGCATCGCCGGCGCCCTGTCGGTGACCGAGTACGTCGACGGGCTGCGCGCGGCGGGCTTCACCGATCCGGAGGTGGTGCTCACCCACGAGGTCGCCGACGGCATGCACGGCGCGATCGTGCGGGCCGGCAAGCCGGCGTGAGCAGACCCAGCGTCCTGTTCGTCTGCGTGCACAACGCGGGCCGCTCGCAGATGGCGGCGGGGTTCGTGCGCGCGCTCTCCGGCGGCGCGGTCGAGGTGCGCTCGGCCGGTTCGCTGCCCGGCGACCGGGTCAACCCGGCCGCCGTCGCCGCCATGGCGGAGGTGGGCATCGACATCTCCGGCCAGCAGCCGAGGGTGCTCACGACCGCGGCGGTCGAGGCCTCCGACGTGGTCGTCACCATGGGCTGCGGCGACGCGTGCCCGGTGTTCCCGGGGAAGCGCTACCTGGACTGGCGGCTCGACGACCCGGCGGGCAAGGGCGTCGAGGCCGTGCGGCCGATCCGCGACGAGATCCGCCGCCGCGTCGAGCAGCTGCTCGCCGAGCTCACGTCCGCGGGCTGACCACCCGGGCGAGCACCGGCGCTGGTCGGAGTGCCACGGCGCACGTTCCCTGCGCCGTGGCACTCCGACCGCGTCAGCGGCGGCGGGTGGTCCAGGGGTCGTCGGGGTCGAAGTCGTCGGGCTCGTCGTCGGGCTCGCCGGCACCGCCCGTCGCGGGGGCCGGGGGAGCGGTGCCGGCGCGCTGCTCGGCCGACCGCCTGGCCGCGGCCTCCAGGGCGGCGTCCCGCTCGGCGGCGACGCGGGCCCGCTCCATGCGCTCGGCCTCGCGCTGCTCCTGCCGGCTGGCGCCGCCGCCGGCCGGCCGCGCGCTCCAGTCGCCCTGCCGCCACAGGGCCGCCCCGGTGACGGCGAGCGCCACCGGCAGCACGTAGGCGGCGACCCGCTCCATGCCGCCCTCGCCGAGGACCAGGAACACGGCGGCGGCGAAGAAGATCGTCCCGACGACGCCGATCAGCCCCAGCACCGCCAGCAGCGTGCCGAAGCCCTCCGAGCGCGGGCGGAGGCCGTAGGCCAGCGCGATGACGCCGATGGCGCCGCCGAGGAGGTAGGCGCCGGCGGCGACGTCGTGCACGGTCTCGTTGCTGTCGGAGTGCACGAGGCCCACCACCAGCACACCGAGCCCGGCCACCAGCAGCAGCGCCCGGGCCACCTTCGCGCCCAGCCCGGACAGCGCCGGGGTGAGCAGCAGCGCCCCGGCGGCGATGAGCACGCCCTGCGCGACGAACGACGCGTTCATGAGCGTGCGCGCCGGCGACAGCGCCGTCCCGAGGTCGCTGATGACGTCGCGCGAGTACGAGTAGCCCGGGAACCGCGCCGCGGCGATCCCCTCGACGACGAAGAACTGCAGGGTCAGCAACCACGCCAACCCGCCCCAGCGGTACCGGTGCCCGTTCACGGGGAGCCATGGTCCCAGGTGCGGCTGTGACCGCTGCGCACGGCACAGTGTCGGGGTGACCGTCCGCTCGATCGCGCTGTTCCTGCTGGCCGCGGTGCTGGAGATCGGTGGCGCCTGGCTGGTGTGGCAGGGCCTGCGCGAGCACCGCGGCTGGCTGTGGGTGGGCGCGGGGATGGTGTCGCTGGGCCTCTACGGGCTGGTGGCCACGTTCCAGCCCGACGCGGCCTTCGGCCGGGTGCTGGCCGCGTACGGCGGGGTGTTCATCGCCGGGTCGCTGGTCTGGGCGGTGGTCGCCGACCGCTTCCGCCCCGACCGCTGGGACGTGCTCGGTGCGCTGGTCTGCCTGGTCGGGGTGGCGCTGATCATGTACGTGCCGCGCGGCCGCTGACCGGCAGGTCGGCGAGCACCGCGGCGTACTGGCCGGCCGACAGCCACGACGGGTTGCTGCCCGCGGGCATGCGCAGCACCTCGGCGTCGGCGGCGCCCGGGTGGGCGAGCAGCGCGGCGCGCGGCAGCGGCTCGGCCAGCCGGGTGAGCGCGACGTCCACCACCGGGCCGCCGTCCTCCTCGCGCGGGACGGCGAGCACGGTGCCCACGGCGTGCACGCCCGGGTCGACCCGGCCGCTCACCCACAGCAGCACCGGCGCGCCGGGGACCACGAGGTCCAGCCGGTAGGACCGGCGCACGCAGCGGCTGAGCACCCGCTCGGCGCCCGGCGCCCAGCCCGGGTCGATCGCGAGCGGGGGCCGGGTGCTCTTCAGCAGCCAGCAGGCGACGTCCGTTCGGCTCAGCCGGGGCACTCCTGCCACTCAACCAGTTCCCGGTTCGCCGCGCCGATCTGTTGTGCGCCACTTACCGTGGGTCGCGTGCCCTCAGCCGGAGTTCCCTGGTCAGCGGTCGAGCGACGGGCCAGGAGCGTGGCCGGCGGCCCCGTGCGGCGCACCGGCCCGGACGGCGACCCGCTGCTGACCGAGCTGGTCACCGACTCCCGCGCGGTCACCCCGGGCTGCCTGTTCGCCTGCGTCCGGGGCGGCAGCAGCGACGGGCACCGGTTCGCCGCGGCCGCGGTCGCCGCCGGCGCGCGGGCGCTGCTCACCGACCGGCCGGTCGACCTCGACGTGCCGCAGCTGCGGGTGCCCTCGGTGCGCGCGCTGCTCGGGCCGCTCGGGGCGCTGATGGCCGGTGACCCCGCCGACGAGCTCCGGCTGGTCGGGGTGACCGGCAGCAACGGCAAGACGACGACCAGCCACCTGGTGCGCGGCGTGCTGACCGCGGCGGGGGAGCGCGCCGGCATCGTCACCACCCTCGGCGCGCAGGTCGGCGACCGCCGCCGGGGCACGTCGCTCACCACCCCCGAGGCTCCCGAGCTGCACCGGCTGCTGCGCTGGATGCGCGACGAGGGCGCCACCAGCGCGGTGGTCGAGGCGTCCTCGATCGCGCTGGACGTCGGCCGGGTCGACGCCGTGCACGTGCAGACCGCGGTGTTCACCGGCTTCGAGGAGGACCACCTCGACCACCACGGCACCGTCGAGCAGTACTGGGCCAGCAAGGCGCTGCTGTTCACCCCCGAGCGGGCCGACAGCGCCGTCGTGGTCGTCGACGGTCCGTGGGGGCAGCGGCTCGCCGCCCAGACGGTGCTGCCGGTGACCCGGGTGAGCACCGTGCCCGGCGTCGACGCCGACGTGCGGGTGCGCAGCTGGCACACCGGCATCGAGGGCACCCGGCTGGTCATCGAGGACGCCGACGGCGTGCACCGGGTCCTCTCCCAGCTGGTCGGCCGGGTGCACGTGGGCAACCTCGCCGCCGCCTGGGCCACCGGCCGGACGCTGGGCATCGAGCCCGCGGCGGTCGCCGCCGGCCTCGCCGCCGTGGCACCGCCGGCCGGCCGCAACTCGCTGCTGCGCGGGGACGCCGGGCCGCTGGTCGTCGTCGACTACGCGCACACCCCGCACGCGCTGGCCGCGGCGCTGCAGACCGCCCGCGACCTCGCCGGCCCCGGCGGCCGCGTGCGGCTGGTGCTCGGCGCCCGCGGCCGCCGCGACCGGTACAAGCGGCAGGGGCTGGGCGTCTCCGCCCGTGCCGCCGACGAGGTGTGGCTCACCAACGAGGGCAGCCACGGCGAGGACCCCCGGGCGATCGTCGAGGAGCTGCGGGTCGGGCTCGCCGGCGGCAGCGCCGTGGTCCGCACCGAGCTGGACCGCCGGGCGGCGATCACCGGGGCGGTGCACGCGTCGTCCGGCGCCGACGTGGTGCTGGTCGTCGGCCGCGGCCACGAGACCCGGATGACCGACGACGGCGCCCCGGTGCACTTCGACGACCGCGAGGTCGCCCGGCAGGCGATCGACGCGCTCCGCACCCCGGACGGGTTGGCGCCGAACACGGTGGCCGTGCTCCGCGACGAGTTCGCCGGGGAGCGCGCCTCCTGACCCACCCGCCGCCGAGTGCAGCCGCTCACAGGAGCAGGGTCGGCGGCGTGGGGGCTGCGGCGGGGACACCGGAGGACTGGCCCGGCCACCGGGCCGGTGACCCCGGGCTGCGCCGGGCCGCGACCGCGGTCTTCCTGGCCGGCCTGGCCGTCTTCGCCACGCTCTACGCACCGCAGGCGCTGCTCCCGGAGCTGACCCGCGCGTTCGGGGTGTCGCCGGCGTCCTCGACGCTGGCGATCTCGGTGAGCACCGCCGCGCTCGCCGTCGGGTTGCTGGTGCTCGGCCCGGTGTCCGACCGGCGCGGCCGCACCCCCGTGCTGCACGCCAGCCTCGCCGCCGCGGCCGTGTTCGCGGTGCTGCTGGCGCTGACGCCGGCCTGGTGGCTGCTGCTGGTGCTGCGGGCGCTGCAGGGCTTCGCGCTGGCCGGGCTGCCCGCCGTGGCGGTGGCCTACCTGCGCGAGGAGCTGCACCCGGCGGTCAGCTCCCGGGCGATCGGGCTGTACGTGAGCGGCACCGCGATCGGCGGGCTGACCGGGCGGTTGCTCTCGGGCTTCCTCAGCGAGCTCGGCGGCTGGCGGGCGGCGCTGGGCGGGGCGGCGGCGCTGGCGGTGGCGTGCGCGGTCGCCGTCCGGGTGCTGCTGCCGCCGTCCCGGCGGTTCCGCCCGGTGGTCCGGGAGGGCTCGCTGCTCCGGCAGCTCGCCGCCGGGTTCACCGACCGGGCGCTGCTGGCCCTCTACGGCGTGGCCGCGCTGCTGATGGGCGGGTTCGTCGCGGTCTACAACGCCGGCACCTTCCGGCTGGAGGGATCCCCGTACGACCTGTCGCCGGCGCTGGCCGGGCTGGTGTTCCTCGCCTACCTGCTGGGCTCGGCGAGCTCGCCGACGGCCGGGGCGCTCGCCGACCGGTTCGGTCGCCGGGCGGTCGTGCCGGGAGCGGTGACGGTGATGGGCGCCGGGCTGCTGCTCACCCTGCTCGCGCCGCTGGCGGGCGTCGTGGTGGGCCTGTGCGTGCTCACCATCGGCTTCTTCGCCGCGCACGGCGTGGCCAGCGGGTGGGTGGCGGCGCGGGCCGCCGCCGGTGGCCGGGCGGTCGGGCAGGCCGCCTCGCTGTACTCGTTCTGGTACTACGTCGGGTCCTCCGGCGGCGGCACGCTGGCCGGCCGGGCCTGGCAGGGCGGCGGCTGGCCGGCGGTCGTCTGGCTGGCCGGCGGCTGCACCGCGGCGGCGCTGCTGCTCTCGCTCGCGCTGGGCCGCACCCGCTCGCTGCAGCCGGCGGGCTGACCGCCGGCTGCAGGGACGGAGAGGCCTCAGGCCTCGGTGGCGTCGTGCTCGTAGGCGCCCTCGGGCTTGGCGTCGTCCGAGCCCACGGCCTGGCGCTCCAGCTCGGTGCGGTGCTCGAGCACCTCGTCGGACAGGTGCGGGTCCTTGGCGTGCTCGGTCCGGTCCCGGACCACCGGCTCCTCGGGGACGATCACGTCGTCGAGCGTCGGCTCGTCGTGCGGGCTGGTCATCTGCGTCCTCCGCTCTGCGCGGCCCGGGGGTGTCCGGGCGCTCCTCTGCAGCCGTGTCCGGATCGGCCGCGGCGCAAACAGGCCCAGGTGATCACCCCTGCTCGAGCTGACCCGCCGGCAGCCAGGCCTCCACCAGCACCGGACCGCGGCCGGCGTCGACGGTGTAGGCCACCCGCCCGTGCCAGCCGTCGGCCCGCTGCACCCACTCGACGAGCAGGCCGGGCCAGGTGCCCGGCGCGTCGGGCGGGTCGTGCACCCAGCAGTGCCGCCCGTGCCCGCTCCCGGCCGCCCGCGGGGCAGCAGGGGGCACGTCGGCCGGAGCGACCCCCGAACGGGCGGCCCGGTCGGCGAGCGACTCCCCGTGCCGCCCCCGGTGCATGCCGCCAGCCACCCGCAGATGGTCGCACGCGGTCGAACACACGTTCGACCCGACGCTCCGGCGGATCACGTCGCCGATGCGAGCAGGGGGTCGCGCGCCGGGCGGCGGTGCATCGTGACGGCCCAGGCCACCGCGACCAGCGCCGCGCCGGCGAGCACGTCGAGCAGCCAGTGGTTGGCGGTCGACAGCACGACCAGCGAGGTGCCGACCGGGTAGAGCACGGCGAGCGAGCGTTGCCACGCGGAGCGGGCCAGCCGCCAGAACACCAGGCCGCACCACAGCGCCCACCCGACGTGCATCGAGGGCATGGCGGCGAACTGGTTCACCGCGCCGCCCGCGCCGCGGACCGCCGAGCCCTCCGCGCCCCACCAGCCCGCGTGCGAGGTGGCGAGCAGGACGTCGGTGTATCCCGGCAGCAGCCGCGGCGGCGCGGTCGGCAGCGCCACGTAGACGACGAGGGCGGCGGCGGTGGCGGCGACCAGGGCGCCGCGGGCCCGCCGGTAGTCGGCCCGGCGGGAGCGGTAGAGCAGCACGAGCGCCAGCGGGGTGACCGTGTAGTGCAGTGCGGCGTACCAGTAGGAGGCGAGCACCTCGAGCCCCGGAAGGGCGTGCAGCGCGCTGTTGAGCGAGGACTCCACGTCCACGTGCAGCACCCGTTCGATCCGCAGGACGCCGTGCGCGTGCCCGACGGCGGTGCGCACGTCGTCGCTGGCGACCAGCCGGATCTGGCTGTAGGCGACCATCAGCGCGGCGAGCAGCGCCATCTCGCGGACCGCCGCGCGCACCGGGGAGGAGGGGGAGCTGGTGGCCGGCACCCCGGTCGTCGCAGCCCGGGTGATCGCCACGCTCGTCTCCTCCCGCAACCTGCCGGGGCTTGACCTAGCCGAGCGGCTAGTTGAGCATAGAACTTCTCCTTGCCGATCGGCCAGCAGGTGTGCGCCGGGTAGCGGCGGGTGTCACCCTCGGGGGTGGACGAGGAGGTGGGATGACCAGCACGGAGGACCGGGCGCGCGGCACCGGCGGGCAGCGCGGCAGCGGGGCGCGGCGCGGTGGAGGTGGCCGGACGGCGGTGCACGAGGCGGCGCTGCGGCTGTTCGCCGAGCACGGCGTCAGCGGCACGTCGCTGCAGATGATCGCCGATTCCATGGGCGTCACCAAGGCGGCCGTCTATCACCACTACCGGACCAAGGACGAGATCGTCCTGGGCATCCTCGCGCCGGCGCTGGACCGGCTGACCGCCGTCGTCGGCGAGGCCGAGGCGCGCGACGGGCACGCGGCGCAAGCGGAGGCCGTGGTCACCGGCCTGGTCGAGGCGCTGCTGGCCGACCGCTGGGCCTACGGGATGCTGCAGGGCGACCCCGCGGTCGCGACGCTGCTGCGCCAGCACCCGCCGCTGCAGGCGCTCGTCCAGCGCATCCGTGACCTGCTCACCGGGCCCGACCCCGACGCGACGACGCGGATCGCGGTCGCGGCGCTGGGCAACGCGCTGCGCGGCACCGCGACCGACCCGCTCTGCGCGGACCTCGACGACGAGACGATGCGGGTCCACCTGGTCGGCATCGCCCGCCGGGTGCTCGCCGGCTGCCAGGCGCACCTGCCGCCGGCCTGACCGGCCGGCGGCAGGGCCGCGTCAGCTCCCGCCCGGAGCCTTCCCGCCGGTGGCCTTTCCGCCGGTCGCCTTCCCGCCGGTCGGCTTCCGGGCGCCGCTCCGGCTGCGGGCCTTCTTCGCCGGCTTCCCGCCGGTGCTCCCCGCCAGCCCCTCGGCCAGCACGGTCGCCAGCGCCTGGACGCCGGCGTGCCCGGGCAGGTCCTCGACCGGCACCGGCAGCGGCAGCGACCAGTTGGGGCGCTCGGTGGTGCCCGGCAGGTTCGGCCGGCGCTCGGCGGCGACGGCGTCCTCGAGGGTCGCCGACAGCAGCGTGCACGGCGCGCTGCTGAGCCGCCGGTACGCGGCCTGGACGGCGTCCGCGGGCGTGGCGTCCTCGGGCACCGGGCCCAGGTGGTCGACCAGCGACGCGCGGCCGCGCGCCAGCTCCTCGTCGGTGCCGACCTCGTACCGCCGCTGCTCCTCGAGGTCGGCGCCGGTCCACAGGCCGGCCACGGTGGGCAGGTCGTGGGTGGTGGCCGCGGCCATCGCGGTCGCGGGCCACTCCGCCGGGTCGTCGTCCTCGAACCACAGCAGCTTGTAGGACAGGATGCCGTGCTCGGCCATCGCCTCGCGCACGCCGTCCTCGACGACGCCGAGGTCCTCGCCGACGACGATCGCCTGCGCCCGGTGGCTCTCCAGGGCGACGATGTCGAGCATGTCCTCGTGCGGGTAGCGCACGTAGGCGCCTTCCTTCGGACCGAGCTCGGCGGGCACCCACCACAGCCGGAACAGGCCCATGACGTGGTCGACGCGCAGGCCGCCGGCGCCGGCCATGGTGGCCCGGATCGACTGGACGAACGGCTCGTACTCGGCCCGCTGCAGCCGCCAGGGCACGAACGGCGGGGAGCCCCAGTCCTGGCCGAGGGCGTTGAACGCGTCCGGGGGCGCGCCGACGCTCACACCCTGGGCGAGCACGTCCTGCCACGCCCAGCCGTCGGCGCCGCCGCCGGCCACCCCGATCGGCAGGTCCTGGATGACGGTGAGCCCCTCGGTGGCGGCGCGCAGCTGCAGGTCCAGCGCCCACTGCAGCCAGGCGTGGAAGGCGACCTGGCCCTCGTGCCGCTCGGCGAACCGGCGCACCGCGTCCCCGCGCGGGTCGCGCAGCTCCTCGGGCCAGGTGTGCCAGTCCGGGCCGTGCTCGTCGGCGAGCGCGCACCAGGTGGCCCAGTCCTGCAGCGGCTGGCCCTGGTGCCACCACCAGTCGCGGAAGCGCTGCTCGTCGAAGCCGCGGGCGTCGAACACCCGCTGCAGCGCCTCCCGCTTGAGCGCCCAGATCGCGTCCCGGTCGATCAGCTCCGCGTCGTTGAGCGCGCGGCCGGCCGCCTCGTCCAGCTCGACGGCGTCGGCGCCGGGCGCCTCGGTGACCCGCAGGTAGACCGGGTTGCGGAACCGGCGGGTGGCCGGCAGGTAGGGGCTGGCTTCCTGGGCGGGGGTGGGGGCGACCGCGTGCAGCGGGTTGACCAGCAGGAACCCCGCGCCCTGCTGCTGCGCCAGCTCGCGGACGGCGCGCAGGTCGGCCAGGTCGCCGATGCCCCAGCTGTCCCGGCTGCGGGTGCCGTACAGCTGCACGGCCCAGCCCCAGCCGCGCCAGCCCTCGGGCAGCCAGCAGCGGCCGGGGGAGACGATCAGCCGGCGGTCCCGGCCGTCGGGGGTGCGCAGCCGGTGGTAGCCCAGCGGGAAGTCCTCGGGCAGGGAGCCGTCGACGGTGCGGGTCGACCCGTCCTCGCATCGGACCTCGGCGCCGTGCACCTCCAGCGGGTCGCCGGGGCGGGCCACGATCGGTGCGGTGTCCAGCAGGTCGACCGGCGGGTGGCCGATCACCTGCCGCAGGGCCTGGACGGTCTCGTCGGCGACGACGTGTTCCTCGTCCTGGGCGTCGAGCCAGCTGGCGTCGACGCCCCACGGGTCGGTCGTCGGCTTCGGCGGTGCGGGCTTCGGGGGCGTGCTGCTCACCCCCTGATCCTCGCCGGAACCGCGCCACTCCGCCGGTCGGGGGCCAAGCTGCGCGGCTGAGCTCCTCAGCTGCGCGGCTTGGCCCGCCGGGTGGGTGCGGCGGCCGCGGGGTCCTCCGGCCAGGGGTGGCGCGGGTAGCGGCCGCGCAGCTCGCTGCGGACGGCGGGGTAGCCGGTGACCCAGAAGCCGGGGAGGTCCGCGGTGGTGGCCACCACCCGGGACGCCGGGGACAGCAGCTGCAGCCGCAGGGGCCGGCCGGCGATCACAGGCGCGGCGGCCCAGCCGAACACCTCCTGCACCCGCACCGGCAGCGTCGGCACCGCCGGGTCGGTGTAGTCGACCCGCAGCTGCGACCCGGTGGGCACCTGCACCCGCTCGGGCACCACGGCGTCCAGCTCGGCGGCCTGCTGCCAGGGCAGCAGCGCCCGCAGGGCGGCGGCCACGTCGACGCGGGCCAGGTCGGCGCGGCTGCGGGCGGCGGCCACCACGGGGCTCGCGGCCAGCGCGGCGAGCAGCGCCTCGTCGTCCACCGCGGGCCAGGGCTCGCCGAGACCGGCGCGGGCGGCCGCCAGCCGCTGCCGCAGCGCGGTCGCCGCCGGCGTCCAGCGCAGCAGCGCGAGCCCCTCCCGGCGCAGTCCCTCGGCCACCGCGGCGGCCGCCGCGGCCGGGTCGGGGTCGGCCAGCGGGCGCTCGGCCAGCACGATCGCGCCCAGCCGCTCCACCCGGGCCGCCGCGACGTCCCCGTCCCGCCACGCCACCTCCGGGCCGTCGGTGTGCGCGGCCGCGCCGGCGGCCAGCGCGGTCGCCTGGTCGACGGCGACCGCCGCGCGCACCCGGGCGTCGCGCCGGCCCGGTGCGCGGTCGGCCGCGGCGACGGCGAGCCAGCCGGCGCCGCCGAGCGCGGTGCCCGGGGCCAGCTCCGCGCCGGTGCCGGCCGCCATGAGGTAGGTGCGCTCGGTGCCGGGCCGCCGCCGGGCCAGCCACTCGGGGTGGGCCAGCCCCACCACCGTGCCGGCGGCCGTGTCGTCCGGGAGGTGCGGGTCATCGGCGAGCCCGGTGTCCGGCACCGCGCGGGACAGCCGGGCGGTCTCCTCGCGCCAGCGGCCGTCCCGGGTGCGGCGGGCCTCCCGCCAGGCGGCGACCAGGTCGTCGGTGCGCGCGGGCAGGTCGGCCGACAGCAGCGCGACCACCTCCGCGGCGCGCCGGCGGCCGACCAGCGGCGCGCCGTCGAGCAGCGCCCGGGCCAGCCGCGGGTGCGCGCCGACGGCGGTCAGCGCCCGGCCGCGCGGGGTGACCCGCCCGGCGTCGTCGGTGGCGCCCAGCGCCCGCAGCGTCGCCCGGGCCGCGGCGAGCGCGGCCGCCGGCGGCGGGTCGGGCAGCGCAAGCCCGGCGCCGTCCGGCTCGCCCCAGCAGGCCAGCTCCAGCGCCGCCCCGGTGAGGTCGGCGACGGCGATCTCCGGTTCGGCGAAGGCGGGCAGCCGGTCGTGCTCGGCCGTCGACCACAGCCGGTAGACCCGGCCGGGCGCCTCCCGCCCGGCGCGCCCGGCCCGCTGGGTGGCCGCCGCCCGGGACACCCGCCCGGTGACCAGCGCCCCCAGCCCGCGGGCCACGTCGTAGCGCGGGGAGCGGACCAGGCCGGCGTCGACGACGGTCCGCACCCCCGGCACGGTCAGGCTGGTCTCGGCGACGTCGGTGGCCAGCACCACCCGGCGCCGGGGGCCGGCGGTCAGCGCGGCGTCCTGCTGGGCGGCGGGCAGCCGGCCGTGCAGCGGCCGGACGTCGACGTCCAGCCCGGACAGCCGCCAGGCGACGGCGCCGATCTCGGCCGCGCCGGGGAGGAAGACCAGCACGTCGCCGGTCGTCTCGGTCAGCGCCCGGCGGGTGGTCGCCGCCACGGCGTCCAGCAGCCGGGGGTCGACCCAGCTGCCGTGGGGCGGCTGCACCGGCGGTGCCGGCGGGCACCAGACCGGCGTCACGTCGTGCAGGGCGCCCGTGGCCTCCACCACCGGCGCGGGAGCGGTGCCGCCGAGCAGCTCGGCCAGCCGGCCGGCCTGCGCGGTCGCCGACATCGCCAGCAGCTCCAGCTCCGGGCGCAGCGCGCCGCGGACGTCGACCGCGAACGCCAGCGCGAGGTCGGTGTCCAGGTGCCGCTCGTGGCACTCGTCGAGGACCACCGCCGACACCCCCGGCAGCTCCGGGTCGGCCTGCAGCCGGCGCACCAGCAACCCGGTGGTGACCACCTCGACCCGGGTGGTGGCGCCACGCCGGCTGTCGCCGCGGACGCTGTAGCCCACCCGGCCGCCCACCGGCTCGCCCAGCAGCGCGGCCATCCGGGAGGCGGCGGCCCGGGCGGCGACCCGGCGCGGCTGGGCGACCAGCACCCGGCCGGGCAGCCGGCCGGCCAGCGCGAGCGGCACCAGGCTCGTCTTGCCGGTGCCCGGAGGGGCGACGAGCACCGCGCTGCCCGCGGTCCCGAGCGCGTCGGCGAGCGGGCCGAGCACCGCGCGCACCGGGAGGTCGGTGCCGGGGGTCCCGGGCAGCGGCAGCACGGCAGCAGTCTGACCCGCCGGGCGGCGGCGCTCGGAGGGGGCTTGTCCGCGGCGTGTGACGCGGGCCACTCTGGAACGGACCACGGGGGGACGACGAGCTCACGGAGGTCCGGTGGCTGCACACGCGAAGGACAACGGGAGGCCGGCCGCTGCGCCGGCGCCTCGGCCCGCGGACCGCGTCCGCAACGTCGCGCTGGTCGGCCGGGCGGGCGCCGGCAAGACCACGCTGGCCGAGGCGCTGCTGGTGGCCGGCGGCGCGCTGCCCCGCGCCGGGCGGGTCGAGGACGGCACCTGCTGCCTCGACAGCGAGGACGTCGAGGTGCGCAGCCACCACTCGGTGTCGCTGGCCGCCGCGACGGTCGAGCACGACGGGCACCGCATCACGCTGCTGGACACCCCCGGCGGGCCGGACTTCGTCGGCGACCTGCGCGCGGGGCTGCGCGCGGCCGACGCGGCGCTGTTCGTCGTCTCCGCGGTCGCCGGCGTCGACGCGGGCACCGTGCAGGTCTGGGACGAGTGCGCCGCGGTGGGGCTGCCGCGCGCCGTCGTCGTCACCCAGCTGGACCGCCCCCGCGCGGACGTGCCCGCCGTGGTGCGCAGCTGCCGCGAGCGGTTCGGCGGCGGCGTGCACCCGGTGCAGCTGGTGGGCGACGGCGACGGGCCGCGGCTGGTGTCGCTGCTGGAGCCCGACGGCGACCACCCCGAGGCCGACCGGCTGCGCGCGGAGCTCATCGAGGCGGTGATCGCCGAGAGCGAGGACGAGTCGCTGATGGACCGCTACCTCGCCGGGGAGCAGGTGCCGGTCACCGAGCTGGTGCCCGACCTGGAGACGGCGGTCGCGCGCGGCACGTTCTACCCTGTGCTGTGCACCGCCGCGCCGGCCGGGCTGGGCGTGCCGGAGCTGCTGGACCTGCTGGTCAGCGCCTTCCCCTCGCCGCTGGAGCGGCCCTGCCCGCCGGTGACCCGGCCGGACGGGACGCCGGCGCCGCCGGTCGGCTGCGACCCGGCCGGCCCGCTGGTCGCCGAGGTCGTGAAGACGACGACCGACCCCTACCTGGGCCGCATCTCGCTGGTCCGGGTCTTCTCCGGCACGCTGCGGCCGGACACCGCGCTGCACGTCTCCGGGCACGGCGGCGAGACCCGCGGGCACCCGGACCACGACGCCGACGAGCGGGTCGGCGCGCTGTCCTGCCCGCTGGGCCCGGTGCTGCGACCGGTGCCCGAGTGCCCGGCCGGGGACATCTGCGTGGTCTCCCGGCTGGCCAGCGCGGAGACCGGCGACACGCTGTCGGACCCCGGCCGGCCCTACCTGGTCCCGCCGTGGGACCTGCCCGAGCCGCAGCGCCCGGTCGCGGTGGCGGCCGCGTCCCGCGCCGACGAGGACCGGCTCGCGGCCGCGCTGGCCCGGGTGGTCGCGGAGGACCCCGCCGTCCGGGTGGAGCGGCGCGCCGACACCGGGCAGCTGCTGCTGTGGTGCGTGGGCGACGCGCACGCCGAGGTGCTGCTCGAGCGGCTGCGCAGCCGGCACGGGGTGGCGGTCGAGACGCCGCCGGTGCAGGTGCCGCTGGTGGAGACCCTCGCCGGTCCGGCCACGGTGACCGGGCGGCACGTCAAGCAGTCCGGCGGGCACGGCCAGTACGCGGTCGTCGTCCTGGAGGCGCGGCCGGGCGAGCCGGGGTCGGGCATCACCTTCGACCAGCGGGTGGTCGGGGGAGCGGTGCCCACCCAGTTCCACGGCAGCGTGGAGAAGGGCGTGCGGGCGCAGGCGGCGCGCGGGGTCACCGCGGGGCGGCCGCTGGTCGACGTCGCCGTCACGCTGGTCGACGGCAAGGCGCACTCGGTCGACTCCTCCGACGCCGCGTTCCAGGCGGCCGGGGCGCTGGCGCTGCGCGAGATCACGGCCGCCGCCGGCACCCGGGTGCTCGAGCCGTGGTGCGGGGTGGAGGTGTCCGTGCCGGCCGAGCACGTCGGCGCGGTGCTCAGCGACCTGGCGTCGCGGCGCGGGCGGGTCACCGGCAGCGAGCCCGGGCCGGACGACGACCGGACGACCGTGCGCGCCGAGGTGCCCGAGCGGGAGCTGCTGGACTACGCGGCTGCGCTCCGGTCGGCGACGCACGGCACCGGCCGGTTCCGGCGGTGGGCGATCGGGTCGGAGCCCGCGCCGGCCGCGGTGGTCGCCGAGCTCCAGCCCGCCTGACGGCCGCTCGTTGCACGACGCAGCACACCCGGCGGACCGCCGTGCCCGCCGGTAGGCATGCGCCATGACGGTGATCGGCTTCCACGCCTCCCACGAGCAGGTGCACCCGGCGGAGCTGCTGCGCGCGGTGCAGCAGGCCGAGCAGGTCGGCTTCACGGCGGCGATGTGCTCCGACCACCTCGAGCCGTGGAACGAGCGGCAGGGGCACTCGGGGTTCGCCTGGTCGTGGCTGGGCGCGGCGCTGGCCACCACCGGGCTGCCCTTCGGCGCGGTCAACGCACCGGGCCAGCGGTACCACCCGGTGATCGTCGCCCAGGCGATCGCGACGCTGGGCTCGATGTTCCCCGGCCGGTTCTGGGTCGCGCTGGGGTCGGGCGAGGCGATGAACGAGCACGTGACCGGGCACGTGTGGCCGAACAAGGAGCTGCGGGACGCCCGGCTGCGCGAGTGCGTCGACGTCATCCGCGCGCTGCTGGCCGGTGAGGAGGTCAGCCACGAGGGCCTGGTCACGGTCGACCGGGCCCGCATCTGGACGCTGCCCGAGCAGCAGCCGGCGCTCATCGCCCCGGCCGTCAGTGCGAAGACCGCCGCCCGGCACGCGGAGTGGGCCGACGGCCTGGTGACCATCAACCAGCCGCACGAGAAGCTGCGCGAGGTCATCGGCGCGTACCGGGACGCCGGCGGGCAGGGCACGCTGACCATCCAGGTGCACGTCTCCTGGGACCCCGACCCGGACCGGGCGCTGGCGCTCGCGCACGACCAGTGGCGCAGCAACGTCTTCCCGCCGCCGCTGTGCTGGGACCTCGACACCACCCGGGCCTTCGACCAGGCCAGCACGCACGTCCGGCCCGAGGACATGCACGACGCGGTGCGCATCTCCAGCGACCTCGGCCAGCACGCGGCGTGGATCGCCGAGTACGTCGACCTCGGCTTCGACCAGGTCTACCTGCACCACGTGCCCAAGGAGCAGTCCGCGTTCCTCGGCGCGTTCGGCGAGCACGTGCTGCCCCGGCTCGACGTCACCGCGCCCGCCCCGGCGGTCGCCGTCGACCCGCCCGGCCCCGCGGAACCCCTCCGCCCCCGGCAGCAGCCGCAGCCGGCGGTGCTGCCGTGAGGATCACCGACACGTCGGACCTGTGGTGGAAGAACGCCGTCGTCTACTGCCTGGACGTCGAGACGTACATGGACTGGGACGGCGACGGCTGCGGCGACTTCGCGGGGCTGGCCCAGCGGCTGGACCACCTCGCCGACCTGGGCGTGACCTGCCTGTGGCTGATGCCCTTCTACCCGACCGCCGAGCGGGACGACGGCTACGACATCACCGACTTCTACGGCGTGGACCCGCGGCTGGGCACGCACGGCGACCTGGTCGAGTTCATCCGGACGGCGAACGACCGCGGCATGCGGGTGATCGCCGATCTCGTCGTCAACCACACCTCCGACCGGCACCCGTGGTTCCGGTCGGCCCGCGCGTCGACGGGCTCCCCGTACCGCGACTTCTACGTGTGGCGCGCCGACCCGCCACCGGACACCTCCGCGCAGGTGGTCTTCCCCGACCAGGAGGACAGCATCTGGCAGCTGGAGGAGAAGACCGGGGAGTGGTACCTGCACCGGTTCTACCGGCAGCAGCCCGACCTCAAC
The DNA here is from genome assembly GCF_040659695.1 of Modestobacter sp. NPDC049651. Lineage (NCBI taxonomy): Bacteria > Bacillati > Actinomycetota > Actinomycetes > Geodermatophilales > Geodermatophilaceae > Modestobacter > Modestobacter sp. NPDC049651. The sequence continues at coordinate 52,029 of NZ_JBFAOG010000007.1, read as the reverse complement.
GTGGCGAACCCGCTGGTGCGCGACGAGATCGCCAAGGTGATGGGCTTCTGGCTGCAGCTCGGGCTGGACGGCTTCCGGGTGGACGCCGTCCCCTTCCTGCTGGAGACCGCCGGCGTCGACGAGCAGGAGGCCGCGCGCTTCCCCGACCCGCACGAGTACCTCCGTGCGCTGCGCGCGCTGGTGAACCGGCGGGCCGGTGCGGCGGTGCTGCTGGGCGAGGTGAACCTGCCCCACGAGGAGCAGGAGCGGTTCTTCGGCGGGCCGGACGGCGACGAGCTGACCATGCAGTTCGACTTCATCGCCATGCAGGCGATGTACCTGTCGCTGGCCCGGTGCGACGCGGCGCCGCTGGTCGAGGCGCTCACCGGCCGGCCGCCGGTCTCCCCGGACAACCAGTGGGGCGTGTTCGTGCGCAACCACGACGAGCTGACGCTGGACAAGCTGACCGAGGACGAGCGGCAGGAGGTGTTCGCCGCGTTCGGCCCCGAGGAGCGCATGCAGGTCTACGGCCGCGGTCTGGTGCGCCGGCTGCCGCCGATGCTCGCCGGTGACCCGCGGCGGGTCCGGATGGTCTACAGCCTGATGTTCTCCCTGCCCGGCACGCCGGTGCTCTTCTACGGCGAGGAGATCGGCATGGGGGAGAGCCTGGCCGCCGAGGGCCGGCTGGCGGTGCGCACCCCGATGCAGTGGACCGCCGGCCGCAACGGCGGGTTCTCCACCGCGCCGGCGTCGAAGCTGCCCGGCCCGGTGGTCGACGGCGGCTTCGCCCCCGAGTTCGTCAACGTCGCCGACCAGCGGCGCGACCCGGACTCGCTGCTGTCGTTCATGAAGCTGCTCATCCGCCGCTACCGGGAGTCGCCGGAGCTGGGCTGGGGGAGCTTCGAGGTGCTCGGGCAGCCGCACCCGCAGGTGCTCGCACACCTGTGCCGCTGGGACGACGGGGTGCTGGTGGCCGTGCACAACCTCGGCGCCGAGCCGCGGACCGTGCCGCTCACCGTGCCCGGCTGCGACGCCTCCGCCCGGCTGGAGGACCTCCTGCAGACCGGGACCACGCCGCTGGGCGAGGACGGGTCGGCCGAGCTCGCGCTGGACGGCTACGGCCACCGCTGGCTGCGGGTGGTCACCGAGGACAGTCGCCGGCTGCTGTGACAGCGGTCCACCGCGGTACCCCGCGGGGTCGGTCACGCACGCTCGGTGACCGCCCGCCGGGGCGGCGCAGGTCCCACGCGACACACCCGTCGCGCGGCGTGCCCGGTCGGAGGCCGCCTCTAGCGTCCCCCGCGAGGTGATGCACATGAGCGACGAGCAGCCGAAGAACGGCTGGACCGACCCGGCACGCCGCGGCCGCGGCACGGGGGTCGACGGCGCCGCCGGCCCGGCCGCCGGCGCCACGGCCGCATCGACCGTGCCCGGCCCGCGCAGCCGCGGCGACCGGCCCGACCGGGCTGTCGAGGTGATGACCCCGAACGTGACCGAGCATCTCACCGAGCCGGTGCCCACGGTCCCCGCCGACGCGGGCCCGGCACCGGAGATGGCGACCGGGCCGGTGCCCGGCCCCGTGCCCGGACCGGGGCGGGCGACGGTGCCCACCGTGGCGAGGACCGTCGGGGACGAGACCGACGGTGACAAGACCGAGGGGACGGCGGCCCGGCCGCCGGTCACCGTGCGGCCCCGCCCGCGGATGCCGCGCCAGCCGCGCAACGGCCGGATCGGCCCGTGGGCGCCGGTGGCCGGTGCCACGGTGGGCGTGGTGGCCGGGATCGTGGTGGCGCTGCTGCTGCGCAGCACCGCGACGTCCTTCGACGAGCGGCTGTCGCTGGTCTTCGTCGTCCTGGCGCTCGCCCTGCTCGGCGCCGGGGCCACGCTGCTGGCCGACGAGACGCGGCTCATGCGGCGCGGGGCGCAGGCGGCCGAGGCCCGGTCGCAGAGTGCGGGGCTGATCGCGGGGCTGCTCAACGGCCTGACCCCGGCCCGGCTGATGGTGCTGGCCGGCGGCTTCGTGCTGCTGCTCAGCGCCTACGTGGCCCGCCAGGGCTGACCGGCGGGGCTGGGGCGCCGCGGCCGGTCAGCCGGTCGCGCCGTCCCAGCCCAGCTCCTCCGCGGTCAGCCGGCCGGCGATCACGTCGTCGGCGACGTCGTCGACCACCCGGTCGGTGCTGAAGGCGTGGGCCTTCAGCACCTCGAGCGCGTCGGCCGGGTCGATCCGCAGCAGCACCGCGGCCATGCCCATCGCCTGCCAGACCCGGGTGCGGGACTGCGCGTCGGGACCGCTCCACCAGGTCGCCCCGCCCTCGGGGGAGGCGGGGGCGCTCATCACCTCCACCAGCAGGCGGGTGAGGCAGATGACGACGTCCTCGACCTCCGCGCGGTCCAGCCGGGTCATCCGCTCGGGCAGCCGGAGGTAGAGGTCGAGCACCACCACCGGGCCCAGCGGCGGCAGCAGCGGCACCGAGAGCACGGCCCGGAACGGGGTGTCGGCCATCAGGGACCGGTGCAGCTCCGCCCAGTTGCGCCGGATGTCTGCCTCGTCGAAGGCGATCGAGACGCCGTCGTCGTGCGCGCGCAGCGCCGGGCCCGCGCCGAAGGTGAACTGCAGCCGCTCGGCGAGCGCGGCCAGCGGGTCGCTGGCGCCCAGCGGGGTCCGCAGTCCGCCCGGGTCGTGCAGGCTCAGCCCGGCGCCGTCGACGCCGAGCGCCAGCGCCGCGGCCCGGGCCATCCGCGCGGGCAGCAGCTCCGGACCGTCGAGGTCGTGCGGCGCGCTGCGCAGCTCGTGCTCGAAGCGAGATGCGGCCGGGCCCGGTGCGGTCATCGACGTCCTCCTGCGGTGCGGTTGCGTGCCCGCTCAGCTTCGTCGCCGGATGCGGCCGGCACCACCGTAGATGATCACCGGACGGCGCGGTGTCAGCGGAAGGCGTCGAGGCCGAGGTGGACGGCGAGGCCGACGCCGGCGACGGCGATGACCCGGCGGAGCAGGGTCTGCGGCACCCGGCGGACCACCGCCGGCCCGAGCCGGCCGCCGACGAAGAAGCCGATGGCCAGCGGCAGCGCCGCCAGCCACGCGACGTCGGCGAGGAAGACGTAGGCGACCGCGGCGACCGAGTTGGCCACCCCGAGCACCAGGTTCTTGAGCGCGTTGCTGCGCGGCACGCCCTCACCGGTGGCGAGCAGGAAGGTCGCGAGCATCAGGACGCCGGCGGCCGCGCCGAAGTAGCCGCCGTACACGGAGATGGCGAAGGTGGCGACGGGGAGGCCCCAGCCGTCGTGGTGTGGCTGACCGGCGCTCTCGGCCGCGAGCTCGCGCGGCGGGCGCTGCACCAGCATGGTCACCGACGCGCCCGCGATGAGGAAGGGCACGAGCTTCTCGAAGGCGCCGGACGGCGTGAGCAGCAGCAGCGCGGCGCCGGTGGTGCCGCCGAGCACGCCGGCTCCGGCGAGCCGCCGCAGCCGGGCGCGCTGGCCGGTGAGCTCGGGGCGGGAGGCGCTGACCGAGCCGACGCTGTTGAGCACGAGCGCCACGGTGTTGGTGACGTTGGCCGAGACGGGGCTGAGCCCGGTGGCCAGCAGTGCCGGGTAGCTCACCAGGGAGGCGAGCCCCGCGACGCTGCCGGTGAGCCCGGCGGCGACGCCGGCGAGGACCAGCAGGCCGAACTCGATCCCGCTCACCGCTGTCCCCGCATCGCCGGGCAGCGTGCCACGGGGGTGCGGAGCTAGCCGACGGCGGGGTCGAGCGGGCGGGCCGGCTGGCTGCCCGCGGGGGTGTCGGGGGCGACCAGCCCGGCGGAGAAGAACTGCACCCGGTTCTTGCCCGATGCCTTGGCCGCGTACATCGCGAGGTCGGCCTCGTGGACGACGTCGGTCTCGGTGGAGCCGGGGCGCACCCGGGCGGCACCGATGCTCGCGCCGATCCGGGCGGTGCCCTCCGCGAGCCGGACCGGGGTGGAGATCAGCTCGACCAGCCGCTGGCCCAGCGCGCGGGCGTCGGCCTCGGACGTGCCGGGCAGCAGGACGGCGAACTCGTCGCCGCCGAGCCGCGCGCACAGGTCGGTGTGCCGGAGCGCGCCGGTGAGGGCGGTGCCCAGGTGGGCGAGCAGCCGGTCGCCGGCGAGGTGGCCGAGGGTGTCGTTGACGACCTTGAAGTCGTCGAGGTCGAGGAAGAGCACCCACGACTCGGACTCCGGGGAGTGCAGGGCCGCGGCCATGGCGGCGGAGAAGGCCGCCCGGTTGGCCAACCCGGTGAGGCCGTCGGTGAGGGCCTGGGAGCGGAGCTCCTGGTGGGCGCTGCTGGTGCGGACGGCGAGGGCGACCTGGTTGAGCATCGAGCGCGCGGCGACGATGCCCTCGCGCGGCACCGACCCGGGTGCGCCGAGCAGCATGGCCGCGCCGGGCTGGTCGGGCAGGGCCATCAGCAGCCACTGGCTGCTGAAGCCGGCGCTGCGGACGAGCGCGGTGGGGGCGGCGACCTCGACCGGCTCGGTGTCGATGCCGTCCGCGGGCAGCAGGGTGCGGGGGAGCGTGGTCAGGGGGGCGAGCAGGTGCCCCGCGGTGCCGGTGACGCGGAGCTCGTCGCCGTCCTCGTTCAGGACGGCGGCGCGCAGGCCCGGGGTGGCGTCGCAGATGGCCTCCGCGGTGCGCCAGGCCGCCTGCATGATCTGCCGCCGGTCGGTGACGCCGAGCAGCTGACCGCTCAGGGCGGCCAGCGCCGCGTCGCGCTGCTGGTCGCGCTCCCGCTCGAACAGGCTGGCCACCAGGTGCCGGACGACGACCGCGGTGAGCAGCAGGGTCGGGACGTTGCCGAGGACGGCGGCCGCCGCGATGGACGCGTCGTGCCCGGGGACCAGCGGCCAGACGTGCAGGGCGGCGGCCAGGGCCAGGCACATGGCCACGACGTAGGCGGCGACCTCCCGCCTGCGGCCGTAGACGGCGCGGTACCAGAGAGCGGGGAAGGCGATGCCGAAGGCGAGGACGGGCCGGGGGCAGCCGGCGGCGAACAGCAGCACGGCCAGCACGTCGGTGACGTCGAAGAGGAGGCGGGCGTGCTGGGTGCGGTAGCGCTGCAGCCAGGAGGCGCAGAGGGCCGCGACGCTGGTGCCGAGGAGCAGCAGCGACCAGCTGCCGGCGCCCGGGAGGACGGCGACGGTGGTGAGGACCAGCGAGCCGACGCCGCAGAGGAAGAAGAGCCAGCGGACCCTGGCGACCAGGTCGGCGGGACGGTGCAGCAGCGCGGGCACGGTGCCCCGCCGTACGTCCCCTCCCAGCCCGTTCATCCGATCGCCCCGTCCTGCCAGGGGCCGTGCGCCGATGTCCGGCGGCGGTGGCCCGTCGATGCACCTTCGGCGCAGTTACGGCCGATCTTGATCACCCATCGGGGGTGACTTCCCCGTCCGGGTCACCGCCGCACCGGTCTGCCCTGCCCGACTGCCGCGCGCCGGCCCCGGTCCGGGCGCGCGACGAGCTCGTGCCCGGACCGGAGGCCGGCCGTGGTCGGGTGTTGGTGGGTCAGAAGGGCGGTGGATCGTGCGCCGGGTCGTACGGCGGGCTCTCCGGCGATGGCGGTCCGGGATCCGGTCGTGGGTCGGGTGCCCGGACGCGCATGCCCGGTGGTCGGGTCGTCCGCGTGACCCCGCTGGGGGTGGTGACGGTGAGCATCCCATCGGCGGTCATGGCGAACCGCCAGCCCTGGGCGAAGGTCTTGAGCCGGTGATGCGACCGGCACAGGCAGCAGAGGTTGGTGCAGTCGGTGCGTCCGCCGCAGGAGTGGGCGAGGACGTGGTCCAGATCGGCCCAGCCGACCCGTTGCCCGCAGTTGGGGAACCGGCAGCGCCGGTCGCGGGTGGTGACGAAGGCGCGCTGCTTGGCGGTCGGCTGGTAGGCGCTGGTCTCCGGCGGCGGCCCGAGGACCGCGCACCCACACGCGGTGTCCGGGTGGTCGGGGCAACCGCGCTTGACCAGCCGCTCCAACTCCGCCGCGGTGACGGTGGCCAGCAGTTCCCCGTCCGGCCCGGTGATGGCGAACGACAGCGACCCACCCTCCGGCGCGGTCAGCCCCAGCGCGCCCACTCGGGCCAGCAGCTCGCGGAGGTGCGCGGCGGTGATCACCAACCCGTTCACGTCACCCGGCCGCGACGAACGGTCTTCCAGCGCAGTGAGGTCGGCGGTGACCGTCACGTTCACCCGCACGTTCGCGTATCCGCTGCCGTCCAGTTGCCGGCGGACCGCGGTGAAGACCTCGGTGCGGATGACCCCGATCGGCCGGCGGTCCCCGGCCCGTTTCGCGAGTTGAGCGAGGTCGTCGATGATCGCGTACTCGACCACCGCCTCCTCGGTCGGCAGGTCCGCCACCAGCTGGGTCCGCCCGTCCAACGGTGAGGGACGCAGCGTCACGTCCGCCGTCTCGGCGGCCCGCTTCCGCCGTTCCGCCGCCGAGACCGGATCGAGCTCTTGCAGCAGCGCGGTCGCGCGCTTGGTCAGCGTGTACGCGGACAGGCTGCTGGCCTGCGGAAGGAGAACTGCCTCGACCCGTGCTGCGGTCTCGGGAGTGGCGTGCTCGAGGACCTCCGCCAGCACGACCGCCCGCCGCTCGTCCAGCTCTCCGCGCTGCAGCAGCGCGAACGTCGCCGGCAGTTTGTCGCGCCAGGTCAATGCGTGCGCGAGCCGGTGCGCGGCGGTGCCCCGGCCGACGTTCAAGACCATGGACAGCTCGGCGGTGAAGAACTCGCTCACGCCCTCGGCTGCTTCGGGCAGCCACCCGGGCCGCCGGGCACCCGGGTGATCGGGCGGTGGATCGGCCGACGCGGGCCGCTGCCCGGCCAGCTGCAGCACCAGGTCCGCCTCGTAGGCGGTGTCCCGGGCGCGGCGGGCCTGCAGCCGCTGCAACTCAACGGCCGCCTCGTCCGGCGACAACCACGCGGCCGGCAGCCGCGACGGCTCGACCGGATGGTCGACCACCCAGTCGACGAGCACACCCTCGAGAGTGCTCACCCCCGCCGTCCGCGTCATACCTGGAACCTACGGACAGGGTCTGACAGTTTCCGCAGCTCAGGGCATACATCGGGGCAGGCGATCGAGACATCGGCGGAAGCGCCCGGCACGTGGTCGACGGTCACCAGCAGCCGGGGAGTTCCGGCGCGCGAGGCGGTCGACGTCGTGCCTGCAAGCCACGAGCAGGGTCTGACAGTCCCCGCACCTCAGACCCCCGACGCCTCTCCTCGGCTCTCCCCGGTGCGGGCGGGTGTCTCGGGCGAGGGACCGGTGGCCCGGGCGGCAGGGTGGTGCCGCACGTCAGTCCCGGCGGCCGGCGTCCACGAGCTTCATCACCACGACGCCCTCCTCGTCGCAGGCCTCCAGGTCGACCTCCACGTCGAAGCCCCAGTCGTGGTCCCCGGCCGGGTCGTCGAGGATCTGCCGCACCCGCCAGACCCCCGGCTCGCTCTTGTCGACGATGAGCAGCGCCGGGCCGCGGGCGTCCGCGCCGGTGCCCAGCTCCGCGTGCTCGGCGAAGTACGCCTGCACCACCTCGGCCCACCGGTCGGCGTCCCAGGCCGAGCCCTGGTCGAGCTGGCCCAGGTCGTACCAGCGCCGCCGGGCGAACAGCTCGACCCGGCGGAACAGCGCGTTGCGCACCATCGCGGTGAACGCCCGCTCGTTGCCGGTCAGCGGCCGCGGCCGGGTGGGGACGGCGACCGGCTCGTCCAGTGGCTGGTCCGCGCTGGTCAGCTGCTCCCACTCGTCCAGCAGCGAGGAGTCGACCTGGCGCACCAGCTCGCCGAGCCACTCGACCAGGTCGGTGACCTCCTCGGTGCGCGCGTCGGCGGGCACGCCCGACCGCAGCGCCTTGAACGCGTCGGAGAGGTACCGCAGCACCGCGCCCTCCGCGCGCGTGAGCCCGTAGCTGTTGACCAGCTCCCGGAACGTCATCGCGTTCTCCCACATGTCCCGGACCACGGACTTCGGGGAGAGGTGCGCGTCGCGCGCCCACGGGTTGCTGGAGGCGTAGACCTCGAACGCGTGCTCGAGCAGCTCGGCCAGCGGCTTCGGGTAGCTGATCTCCTCGAGCAGCTCCATCCGCTCCTCGTACTCGATGCCCTCGGCCTTCATCTGCGCGACGGCCTCGCCGCGCGCCTTGTTCAGCTGGGCGGAGAGGATCTGCCGGGGGTCGTCGAGGGTCGCCTCGATGACGCTGACGACGTCCAGGGCGTAGGTGTCGGACTCCCGGTCGAGCAGCTCGATCGCGGCCAGGGCGAAAGTTGACAGCGTCTGGTTGAGCTGGAAGTCGCCGGGCAGGTCGACGGTCAGCCGGTAGCGCCGGCCGTCCGCCTCGGGCTCGGGCAGCCGCTCGAGCACCCCCGCCTGCACCAGCGAGCGGGCGATGCCGATCGCCTCCCGCACGTGCCGGCGCTGCCGTGCCCGCGGCTCGTGGTTGTCGGTGAGCAGGTGGCGCATCGCGGCGAAGGGGTCGCCGGGGCGCGCGACGACGTTGAGCAGCATCCCGACCGACACCCGGAAGTGGCTGGTCAGTGGCTCGGGCTCGCCGTCGATGAGGCGCTGCATGGTCGCCTCGCTCCACGGGACCATGCCCTCGGGCGCCTTCTTGCGCACCAGCTTGCGGCGCTTCTTCGGGTCGTCGGCGACCTTGGCGAACTGCTTGAGGTTCTCGACCTCGTGCTCGGGCGCCTGGACGACGACCGTGCCGGCGGTGTCGAACCCGGCCCGCCCCGCCCGGCCGGCGATCTGGTGGAACTCGCGCACGGTGAGCATCCGCATCCGGGTGCCGTCGTACTTCGACAGCGCGGAGAAGACCACCGTCCGGATCGGCACGTTGATGCCCACCCCGAGGGTGTCGGTGCCGCAGATGACCTTGAGCAGCCCGGCCTGGGCCAGCTGCTCGACCAGCCGCCGGTACTTCGGCAGCATCCCCGCGTGGTGGACGCCGATGCCGTGCCGCACCAGCCGCGACAGCGTCGTCCCGAAGGCCGAGGAGAACCGGAAGCCGCCGATCATGTCGGCGATCGCCTGCTTCTCCTCCTTGGTCGACACGTTGACGCTCATCAGCGCCTGCGCCCGCTCGAGCGCCTGGGCCTGGGTGAAGTGGACGACGTACACCGGCGCCTGCTTCGTCGACAGCAGTTCGTCGATGGTCTCGTGCACCGGCGTCGTCGCGTAGTAGAAGTGCAGCGGCACCGGGCGCTCGGCGCCGGCGACCAGCGCGGTGGGCCGGCCGGTGCGGCGGGTGAGGTCCTCCCGCAGGGACGTCGTGTCGCCCAGCGTCGCGCTCATCAGGAGGAACTGCGCGTTCGGCAGCTCCAGCAGCGGCACCTGCCACGCCCAGCCGCGGTCGGGGTCGCCGTAGAAGTGGAACTCGTCCATGACGACCAGGCCGATGTCGGCGTCGGCGCCCTCGCGGAGCGCGATGTTGGCCAGCACCTCGGCGGTGCACGCGATGATCGGGGCGTCCGCGTTGACGCTCGCGTCGCCGGTGAGCATGCCGACGTTCTCGGCGCCGAACACCCCGCACAGCGCGAAGAACTTCTCGCTGACCAGGGCCTTGATCGGTGCCGTGTAGAAGCTCACCCGGTCGGCGGCCAGCGCCGCGTACTGCGCACCGGTGGCCACCAGCGACTTGCCCGACCCGGTCGGCGTCGCCAGCACCACGTTGGCCCCGCTGACCAGCTCGATCAGCGCCTCCTCCTGGTGCGGGTACAGCGGCGTCCCGCCCGACTCGGCCCACTCGGCGAACGACGTGAACAGCGCGTCGGGGTCGCCGGCGAGCGCCTGCAGGGCCGAGACGTCGTCGGGGTCGGCGACCAGCGCGGGGGTGCCGGGCGAGGGCAGCGCGGCGGCAGGGGAGTCGGCGGCGAGACCGGCGGGGAGGTCGACGGCGGCCGGGCCGGCGTCGGCGGAGGAGAGCGTCATCGTGGGCAACAGCGTGCCCGACGCCGCGGACCTTCCCGCACCGGCCGCCGGATCCCGGGGTCCGCCGGCGTGATCACGTTCGGGTAACGAGGCCTGTCCCGGCGCATGAGGTGAACCGATGACGGTAAGAAGGTGAACAACAGGTGAACGAAAGGTGGCTGCAGCATGCGTTCGAACGACTGTCCCGAGTGCCGGTGGGTGTCCGTGGTCGACGAGGCGGGTCGTCGCCGACTCGAGATGCGCTGGCAGACCAGCGCGCCCGTGGCCGCGCTGCGCACGGCGGCCGACGAGGTCTCCCGCGCCGCCTGACCCCGGCCCCGGCCACCCGGCCCGGGCGGTAGGAGAGGTGCACACCGTCGTGCGCCTCTCCCACCGCCCGGGCCGTGTGCTGTCCGGTGACAGGTGCAGGGCGGGGGCGGGGAGGGCGGGTTCCGGACGGCGGACTCCGGGTAGGCGGACGGCGACGCGGCACCGGCCGGCCAGGAGCCGGCGGCGTGAGCAGAGCGCCCGCGGTGCCGCCGCCCGTCGAACCAGAGAGGTGGACACCCGTGTCCTCACCGCGTCCCGAGTCCCAGCCCGAGCAGCAGCAGACCCCGCCCGGCACGCTCGGCGAGATGACCCCGAAGCCCGACCACGGCGAGGAGAGCTACCAGGGCTCGGGCAAGCTCACCGGCAAGCGGGCGGTCATCACCGGCGGCGACAGCGGCATCGGCCGCGCGGTCGCGATCGCCTTCGCCCGCGAGGGTGCCGACGTCCTCATCGCCTACCTCGACGAGCACGAGGACGCCCAGGACACCGCCACGTACGTCGAGCAGGCCGGCCGCACGTGCGTGCTCGTGCCGGGCGACCTGTCCGACCGGGCCCACCAGAAGACGATCATCCCCAAGGCGGTGGAGGAGCTCGGGGGCATCGACATCCTGGTCAACAACGCCGCGTTCCAGATGGTCCACGAGTCGCTCGACGAGATCAGCGACGACGAGTGGGACCACACCGTGGCCACCAACCTCACCGCGATGTTCACGCTGTGCCGGGACGCCGTCCCGCACATGCGGCCGGGCTCGGCGATCATCAACTCGTCGTCGGTGAACTCCGACATGCCCAAGCCCACCCTCGCGCCGTACGCGATGACCAAGGCGGGCATCGCGAACTTCACCGCGAGCCTCGCCCAGCTGCTGGGCGAGAAGGGGATCCGCGCGAACAGCGTCGCCCCGGGCCCGGTCTGGACGCCGCTGATCCCCTCGACCATGCCGCCGGAGATGGTCGCCAGCTTCGGCAGCGAGACGCCGCTGGGCCGGGCCGCGCAGCCGGCGGAGCTGGCACCGGTCTACGTGCTGCTCGCCAGCGACGAGGCCAGCTACGTCTCGGGTGCCCGCGTCGCGGTCACCGGCGGGAACCCGATCCTCTGACCGGGAGCGGTCGAGTGGTCTTCGTCTGGGGTTGGGGCAACGGCCCGCGGCGGCGTCGCGGGTACGGGCCGCCGCCGGGCTACGGGCGCGGGTACGGGCCCGGCTACGGCCGGGGCTACGGCCCGCCGCCGGGGTACTACGGCCGCGGTGGCGGCGGCGGTGACTCCTGCCTGCGCAACCTGCTCTTCTTCAACGCCGGGTGCTGCCTGGCGGAGTCGCTGGGCTGCGGTGTCGACCTGCTGCTGATCGCGCCGCACACGATGCGGTCGGTGCGCTCGGCCGGGCCGCGGCGCCGGGTGGCCGACCGGCTGGTCGCCGCGATCCGGGTGTACCAGCGGGAGATCAGCCCGCGCCGGGACTCCTGCTGCCACTTCACGCCGAGCTGCTCGGCCTACGGGGCGGAGGCGATCGAGCGGCACGGGGCGCTGCGGGGCAGCTGGCTCACGGCCCGGCGGTTGCTGCGGTGCCGGCCCGGCGGCCGGCGCGGCGCGGACCCGGTCCCCGCCTGAAGCGGAGTGCGGGGAGCGGGGCGACCCCGTTCCCCGCGCTCCGTCAGCGGCGGCGGTCGGCCGCCACGAACGCGATGGCGGCGGCGAACGGGGCCACGCCGGACAGCAGGGTCATGCCCAGCGCGTCGCCGGTGGTGGCCGGGGCGCCGGAGGCGAGCAGCGCCCAGCCGACCGCCAGCAGCGGCAGCGTCACCACGCCCGTGCCCAGCGCAGCGCGGACCCGGGCGGCCCGCCCGTCGGTGCGGGCCAGCAGCCCGGCCAGCACGGCGGGCACCAGCGGGACCAGGCAGCGCGCCGCCAGCGCGCCCGGGCGCTCGTCGCTGCCCGCGTAGGAGGCCAGCGACAGCGCGGCGGTCACCGAGACCACCGCGGACCCGGCGACCACCAGCCACCAGACCCGGACGGCGGCCGACGAGCCGAGCACGTCGTCCGGGCGCACCAGCCGGCCGGCGGCCCACACGCAGACCGCGGCGCACAGCAGCAGGAACGTCAGCAGCGACTGCGGCACCGCCGTCACGCCGCCGCCCGCGCGGGTCGGCAGCTGCCAGGCCTGGCTGCCCAGCAGCGCGAGCAGCACGGTCAGCCCGGCGGTGACGGGCACCAGCAACCGCGCGCCGGTGGGCTCCCGGCGCGGCGGGGCGAGGGCGTCGTCCAGCCGGGCGGCCTCGGCGGCGAGCTCGGCCCACCGGCCGGTGAGCGGGGCGGCGTCGTCGACGGGGAGGGGCGCCACCCGGTTGTCCCGGAACTCGACGACGTCGGGGACCGGCTGCAGGTGGGTTCCGTCGCGGCTCGTCACGGGCCGAGCGTCACACGCAGTGACCGGCGCAGCGACCCGAGCGGGCGGCCTTCACCGCACCGGGCGACAGCGCGACCACCGGACCGGTGACGGACGGCTGCCGGCCGGGACCAGCGTCACCCGACCGGGCGGGGGCCCGGGGCGGCGCGCGAGTTCAGCGGCACGGTGAGCGCGAGCGCCACGGCCACCGGCGCTGCACCGAAGACGAGGGCGGGCCACAGCGATCCCAGCGCTGCGGGCCAGAAGCCGTCCGCGGCGTGGTACAGCGACCAGCCCAGCGCGAGCACCGGCACCCCGACGACCGCCGTGCCGAGCCCGGCGCGCAGCTGCTCCGCGCGGCCACGGGGGATCGCGACCAGTGCCACCACCAGCGCGGGCAGGAAGGTGAAGAACCCGTCGAACACCGGGATGATCGGCCCGAAGTCCGGGTCGGCCCCGAGCGCGGCGAAGTACAGGTCGTTCCACACGTGGGCGCCGACCGCCACCAGCGCCAGCACGCACCAGACCACGGCGACCGCGCGGCCCAGCCGCTCCGGCCGGGTCAGCGCGGCGGCCGTGGCCAGGCACACCAGGGCGGTGGCGACGACCGCCACGGCCAGGCCCGCCGGGACGTCGGCCACCTGCCAGCCGGACAGCGACCGTCGCGGCGCCGGCCAACCGAGACCGCCGACGACCGCGGCCAGCACGGTGAGCACGGCGGTCGCGGCTCCGAGCAGGAGCACCCGGGTGCGGGCGGGGAGGTCCATGCGCCGCAGCGTGGCAGGCCCGGCCCGCGGGATGTCGGTGGCCACGCCCGGACCTCCCCAGGGAGGATGAGCCCCGTGCCCGGGGACGACGCGTTCGGTGACCTGCCGGTGGCCGGCGCCCTCGTCGTCCCGGCGGCCGCGCTGGCGTGGCGGTTCTCCCGCTCGTCGGGGCCCGGCGGGCAGGGGGTGAACACCGCCGACTCCCGGGTGGAGCTGTCGGTGGCGCCGCTGTCGCTGCCCGGTCTCACCGACGTGCAGCGGGCCCGGCTGGTCGAGCGGCTCGGCGACCGGCTGGTCGACGGCCTGCTGACGGTGACCGCCAGCGAGCACCGCCAGCAGCTGCGCAACCGGGAGGCCGCCCGGGCGCGGCTGGCCGCGGTGCTGCGGGCCGCCCTCGCCCCGCCCGCACCGGTCCGCCGGAAGACCCGCCCCACCCGCGGCTCGCAGGAGCGGCGGATCCAGGCCAAGAAGCAGCGCGGGGAGACCAAGCGGATGCGGCGCTCCTGGGACTGATCCCGGCTCAGACCCGGTGCACGGGGTCCAGCCGGCCGCGCAGCCAGGCGATCGCCGTCCGGCTGCCGGCGAGCTCCACCCGGCCCGCGGGCGTCGTCACCACGACGGCGTGCGTCGCGTCCGGCAGCAGCCGCAGCCCCTCGACGAACCCGACCCGGCGCTCGGCGGGCGCGACGAACGTGACCGGCAGCCCTGCCTGCGCCGGGGAGTCGGACGCCCGCTGCAGCACCAGCCGGTCCGCCCGGGCGACCGCGCGGCCGGTGCGCCACCGGAGCGGCAGGCCGGGGACCCCGTCGTCCAGCGCCCGCAGCGACACCGGCACCCGCCCCTCCCGCAGGCCGCGGGCGGCGACCCGGCGGCGGACCCGGGGCACCAGGACGGCGTTGAGCGCGACGGCTGCGGCGATCCACGCCAGCCACCACCACCAGCTCACGCGCGCAGTCTCGCAGCCGGCGGCCCCCGCGGGCTCCACCGTGGCGGGCCCGCCGCACCCCGGCGTCCGTGCAGCGGCCGCGCCCTCACAGCAGCGCAGCCGGGACGGTGCGGACGACGGAACCGGACCTTGACGCCGACGCCGCGGTCCGGAAACCGCGGGACCGGAACCTCGAGCCATGCCCGCCGCTGCGTCGCCCGCCGTGGACCGGCCGGGACCCGGCACGCGCACCACCGCCACCCACTGCCCGTACTGCTCGCTGCAGTGCGGCGTGACGATGACCGCCGGGGACCGCCCCGCCACCCTGGTCCCGGCCGACTTCCCGACCAACCGGGGTGGCCTGTGCTCCAAGGGGTGGTCGGCACCCGAGCTGCTGGACCACCCTGAGCGGCTGACGCGACCGCTGGTCCGGGCCGACCCGGCCGACCGGACCAGCCCCCTGGTGGAGAGCAGCTGGGACGTCGCCCTGGACCGGGTCGTCGCGGCCGTCCGGCGCACCCAGGCGGAGCACGGTCGGGACGCCGTCGGCTGCTTCGGCGGCGGCGGGCTCACCAACGAGCAGGCCTACCAGTTCGGCAAGTTCGCCCGGGTCGCGCTGCGCACCAGCGCCATCGACTACAACGGCCGGTTCTGCATGTCCTCGGCCGCCGGCGCCGCCGTCCGGACCTTCGGCATCGACCGGGGCATGCCGTTCCCGCTCGGCGACATCGCCGCGGCCGACGTCGTGGTGCTCGTGGGCAGCAACCCGGCCGACACCATGCCCCCGGCGATGCAGTACTTCGACGCGGGCCGGGAACGGGGCGGCGAGCACATCGTCGTCGACCCGCGGCGGACCAGCACCGCCCGCAACGCGGCCCTGCACGTGCAGCCGCTGCCCGGCAGCGACCTCGCGCTGGCCAACGGCCTGCTGCACATCGCGCTGGCCGAGGGCCTGGTGGACACCGGCTACGTCGAGGCCCGCACCACCGGGTTCGCCGACGTCCGGGCCGGGGTCGCCGGGTACTGGCCGGACCGGGTGGAGCGGCTGACCGGCGTCCCCGTCGAGCAGCAGCGGCGGATCGTCTCAGCCCTCGCCCGCGCCGAACGGGCGATCGTCCTCACCGCGCGCGGCGCCGAGCAGCACCGCAGCGGCACCGACACCGCTCAGGCCTGGATCAACCTCGCCCTCGCGCTCGGGCTGCCCGGACGGCCGGGCAGCGGCTGGGCCACCGTCACCGGCCAGGGCAACGGCCAGGGCGGCCGCGAGCACGGTCAGAAGGCCGACCAGCTGCCCGGGTACCGGAAGATCACCGACCCGGCCGCCCGGGCGCACGTCGCGGGGGTCTGGGGCATCGACCCCGACGACCTGCCCGGCCCGGGCCGCAGCGCCTTCGAGCTGCTGGACTCCCTCGGCACCCGGGGCGGCGTCCGCACGCTGCTGGTGCTGGCCTCCAACGTCGCCGTCTCCGCCCCGGACGCCCGCCGGGTGATCAGCCGGCTGCGCGACCTGGACTTCCTCGCGGTCAGCGACTTCTTCCTCTCCGAGACCGCCGAGCTCGCCGACGTGGTGCTGCCCAGCGCCATGTGGGCGGAGGAGGAGGGGACGATGACCAACCTCGAGGGCCGGGTGATCCGCCGGCGCAAGGCGATGGACCCGCCGGACGGTGTCCGCGACGACCTGCAGCTGCTCGCCGAGCTCGCCGGGCGGCTCGGGGTGGCCGGGTTCAGCGGGAACGCCGAGACGGTCTTCACCGAACTCGGCCGGGCCACCGCCGGCGGCACCGCCGACTACTCCGGCATCACCTACCGGCGGATCGACGAGGAGCAGGGGCTGTTCTGGCCGGTCCCCTCGGCCGACCACCCGGGCACCCCCCGGCTCTTCGCCGACCGGTTCGCCACCCCCGACGGCCGGGCCCGGTTCACCCGCGTCGAGCACGTGCCGGCGCACGAGGAGCCCGACGACCAGTTCCCCTACGTGCTCACCACCGGCCGGGTGCTCGCGCAGTACCAGTCCGGCACCCAGACCCGCCGCTCCCGGAGCCTGCAGCTGATCGCCCCCACCCCGCGGGCCGAGCTGCACCCCGACCTGGCCCGCGCCCTCGGCATCGCCCAGGACGACGTGGTGGAGCTGTCCACCCGGCGCGGCCGGGCCCGCTTCCACGCCCAGCTCACCGACGCCGTCCGGCCCGACGTCGTCTTCGCGCCGTTCCACTGGGGCGGCGGCTCCAGCGCCAACGCCCTCACCGACCCCGCTCTCGACCCGACCAGCCGGATGCCCGCGTTCAAGGCCTGCGCCGTCGCCGTCCGACGGGTCGGCGGCCCCGAGGAGCGCATCCCCGCCCCGGAGCCCGCCACGCAGCCGCGACCCCGGGGCCACCAGCAGCCCACGGCCCGCAGCCCGCACCCCCCGTCCCGGAGGAGGACCACCAGCGTGAAGAGCACCCCGCGCTTCCTGCACGGCGTCTACCCGATCACCGGCGAGGGGCTGGGCAAGCCCGGCCCGCTCGACCCGGCGCTGCGCTACCAGGTACCGGCGGGCCGGACCGCCCAGGCGCTGTACTTCCGCGGCGGCAACTCCACCGACGAGCTGGTCTACCTGCTGCTGGTGCGCGACGGCGAGCCGATGCGCTGGTTCCCGATCGGCGCGAAGGGCGACTGCCACGTGCCGCTGCGGGTGGTCGAGGACCTCGACGGCGGCACCGTCGTCGAGCTGCACGCCGCCGCGCCGCTCGGCGTCACCGGCGAGGTCGTCGTCGACCTGGGTCTGGTGGAGGTCTGATGACCGCTGTGCTGGGTGGGCGCGCCCAAGGCGTCAGCACGCTGCACTTCGCGATGGACGACGCCGACGGGATCGACACCCGCCAGCGCCTGGTCGTCATCGGCAACGGGATGGCCGGGGCACGGGTGGTCGAGGAGGTCCTCGAGCGCGGCGGCGGCGAGCAGTTCGCGATCACCGTGTTCGGCGAGGAGCCGCACGGCAACTACAACCGGATCATGCTCAGCCACGTGCTGGCCGGCGAGGAGCACGAGGACGACATCGTGCTCAACAGCCACGACTGGTACGCCGACAACGGCGTCGTGCTGCGGGCCGGCGTGCGGGTGCACCGGGTCGACACCCACGCCAAGGTCGTGCACGCCGCCGACGGGACGACGACGCCCTACGACCAGCTGGTGATCGCCACCGGCAGCCGGTCGTTCATCCCGCCGATGACCGGGCTGTACCGGGGTCCGGCCGGCGCCACCGACGGCGAGCAGCTGCTCCCCGGCGTCTTCGGGTTCCGCACCATCGACGACACCCGGGCGATGCTCGCAGCGGCCGCCGAGCACGAGAAGGCGGTCGTCGTCGGCGGCGGGCTGCTGGGCCTGGAGGCCGCCCGCGCGCTGCAGGGCCACGGGCTGGCCGTCGAGGTCGTGCACGCCGGCACCCACCTGATGAACCAGCAGCTCGACCCGGACGGCGGGGCGATCCTGAAGCAGTCGGTCGAGGCGCTGGGCATCGTCGTCCACCTGGCCACCCGCACCACCGAGGTCATCGGGCCCGACCGGGTGCGCGGCGTCGTGCTGGCCGACGGGCGGGCGGTCGACGCGGACATGCTGGTCATCGCCGCGGGCATCCGGCCGGTCACCGAGGTCGCGCTGATGAGCGGCCTGGAGGTCGAGCGCGGCATCGTCGTGGACGACCAGCTGCGCACCGACGACCCCGACGTCTACGCGGTGGGCGAGTGCGCGCAGCACCGCGGCGAGCTCTACGGCCTGGTCGCCCCGGTCTGGGAGCAGGCCCGGGTGCTGGCCGACCTGCTCACCGGCACCGACCCGGCCGCCGAGTACCACGGCTCCCGGACGGCGACCAAGCTCAAGGTCGCCGGGGTGGACGTCGCCACCATGGGGGTCAACCGCCCGGAGCGGGACACCGACGAGTTCCTGGTCATCTCCGAGCCGCGCCGGGGCGTGCACCTGAGCGTCGTCGTCCGCGACGACAAGCTCATCGGCGCCACGCTGCTCGGCGACACCCGCAAGGTCGCCTACCTCACGCAGGCCTTCGACCGCGGCACCCCGCTGCCCGAGCAGCGGATCAAGCTGCTGGTCGACCTCTCCGACGGCGACGCCGAGGTGGGCGTGGCCGAGCTGCCGCACGACTCGCAGGTCTGCAACTGCAACGGCGTCACCAAGGGCGCCATCTGCGACGCGGTGGCCGGTGGCTGCGGCAGCGTCGGAGCCGTCATGGACAGGACGCGGGCCGGCAGGGGCTGCGGGTCCTGCAAGGGGTTGGTCCAGCAGGTCGTGGAGTGGGCCGCGGACGGCGACGTCGTCGAGGACCCCACCGCCGGCTGGTACGTGCCCGGCATCCCACTGGCCAAGCCCGAGCTGATGGCCGCCATCCGCGAGCAGGGCCTGCTCAGCGTCTCCGCCGTCTTCGCCGCGCTCGCCCCCGGCGGGCAGGAGGACGCCAGGTCCAAGATGGCGCTGACCTCGCTGCTGAAGATGATCTGGGGCGCGCAGCACGTCCGGGAGAACGACGCGACGTTCATCAACGACCGGGTGCACGGCAACATCCAGCGCGACGGCACCTTCTCCGTCGTCCCGCAGATGAAGGGCGGGGTCACCACCCCGGCCCAGCTGAAGAAGATCGCCGAGGTGGCCGAGAAGTACGAGGTCCCGATGGTCAAGATCACCGGCGGTCAGCGGATCGACCTGCTCGGCGTCCGCAAGGAGGACCTGCCGGCGGTGTGGGACGACCTGGGCATGCCGTCCGGGTACGCCTACGGCAAGAGCTTCCGCACCGTGAAGACCTGCGTGGGCAGTGACTTCTGCCGCTTCGGCCTCGGCGACTCCACGCAGCTGGGCATCGACCTGGAGACCCGCTTCCAAGGCATCGAGAGCCCGGCGAAGATGAAGCTCGCCGTCGTCGGGTGCCCGCGCAACTGCGCCGAGGCGTACGTGAAGGACGTGGGCGTCGTCGCGGTCGGCAACGGCAGGTGGGAGGTGTACGTCGGCGGTGCGGCCGGGGCCTCGGTGCGCAAGGGCGACCTGCTGGCCACCGTCGACACCCCGGAGGCGGTGATGGAGCTGGCGGGGCGGTTCATGCAGTACTACCGCGAGAACGCCAACTGGCTCGAGCGCACCTACGACTTCGTGCCCCGGGTCGGGCTGGAGAGGATCAAGGCGGTGCTGCTGCAGGACAGCGAGGGCATCTGCGCGCAGCTCGACGAGAACATGCAGCAGTCGATCGACGCCTACACCGACCCGTGGGGCCAGGACGGCAGGGCACCGGCGACGCCGGGCCAGTTCCGGCCCGCGCTGCCGCTGGTCGAGCTGCCGCTGGTGCCGGTCCGATGAGCGTCGCGCAGAGCGAGGCGGCCGGCCTGTTCGGCACCCGGCCGGTCCCCGCCGGCACCCCGCACGTCGTCGGCCGGGTCGAGGAGGTGCCCCCGGGCGAGGGCCGGGCCTTCGTGGTCGACGGTGTCCAGATCGCGGTGTTCCGGTTGCGCGACGGGTCGCTGCACGCCACCCAGGCGGCCTGCCCGCACGCCGGCGGTCCGCTGGCCGACGGGCAGACCGATGCGCGGGTGCTGGTCTGCCCGCTGCACCTGCGGGCCTACCGCTGGTCCGACGGTGCCTCCACCAGCGGGGCAGCGCCGGTGACCGTGTACCCGGTGCACGCCGCCGACGGCGACCTCGTCGTCACCGTCTGAGCCGCTCGCCGGTCCGGGTGACCGGTCAGGGTCACCCGTCGACGTCGATGTCCGCCGGCAGGTCGCCGAGGACCGCGTGACCGTCGGGCAGCACCGCCTCGACCTCCGCGACCGGGCCGGGGGAGCGGATCACGGCCACGCCGTCCACCGCCGGCTGCTCACCGAGCTGCGCGCCGGCGACGTCCCGCAGGCGCACCGAACCGGTCGCCGGCGGGCCGATCACCACCAGGAACCGGGAGAGCTCCCGGTCGGCGGCGCCGTCGCTGAGGTCGCAGCGCACCGCGACCACCCGGTCGGCGAGCGGCTCGCCGGGGCCGATCGTGCCGGTGACGCAGAACGAGCTGCCCGAGCGCCCCGACAGGTCGGCGGCGTACCCGTAGGGCGCCGTCACCACGAACGCCCCCGACGGCCGGCGCACCGCCAGCACGGACAAGCGCGCGGGCCGGTCCTGCGGGCCGGGCAGGTCACCGGCCCACAGCTCGGTCACGTCGGCGGTCGGAGCCGACTCGCCGAGCCGGCCCAGCAGGTCGCGCAGCCGCGACTCCGCGGCCGCGTCGCCGGCGGCCGGCGGGGGCGCGGCGCGCAGCCGGGTCACCGGCAGCGGGACGGCGGTCACGTACGCGTCGGTCAGCACGTCCGGCGGCTGCGCCTGGCGGGCGGAGCCGCCGCGCTCGACGCGGACCTGGACGGCGCTCGCCACCACCCCGCGCAGCACCGGCACGGCGGTGCGGGTCACCCCGCCGTCCGTGCGCACCGACCGGTAGGTGCGGGTCACGGTGCCCCGGTCGTCGACCTCCGGCCGGTCGGACACCTGGAACCGGTCACCGGGCAGGCCGACGACCACCAGGTCCCCGGCCGCCGGCGCGGTGACCGCCAGCGGCTGGGCCGGGTCGGGGTCGATCCGGGCGGCGAACAGCGACAGGTCGTCCGCGTCCGCCCCGCGGGGGCCGACGAACCACGCGGCCGACGCCGGCCGGGCCGCGCTGCCGCCCGCGGTCGCCAGCACCCATCGCCCGCCCGGGCCGTCGCCGGCGTAGACCACGCGGCGGTCGGCCGGCGACGGCGCGCCCAGCGACCCGGCCCAGGAGAACGCCCGCACCGCCCGCAGGAACCCGGCGTCGTCGGCCAGCGAGCCGCGGGGCGGCCCGGCGAACACGGAGGAGGCCGCGGCGGGGGACCCGCCGGTGCCGCCGGTGGGGAAGCGGGGGAGCGCCACGGCGAGCACGGCCACCACGAGCAGGGCGGCCGTCGCGGACACCGCGCGCGCCCGCCGGCGCCGCCGGGCGGCCCCGACCGCGGCCGTCAGCGCGGCGAGCGTGCCGGGCGGCAGGGCCCGGCGCCGGGCGAGCGCGGCCAGCCGGTCGGCCAGCGGGTCGTCGCGGACCGGCAGCGGCGCGGGCACCGTGCCGGGCGGCAGGTAGACCGCGCGCTGCTCCTCCCGGGCCCGGCGGTCCGCCTCGTCGCGGGCGGCGACCGCCGCAGCGAGGCGGTCGACCGCGTCGTGCTGCCCGCCGTGGTGCCCGCCGGGCACCAGGCGCAGGACGGCGGCCGCCCGGTCGGCGGGGGAGAGGTCGGCCAGCGCGGCGGCGAGCGGGGCGTCGTCGGCCGGGTGCAGCAGGTCGGGTGCCGCGGCGGCGGCCGGGGGTGGCGGGGCCGCGTGGGCGGCGGCGACCAGCCGGTGCAGCGCCGTCCGCCGGTCGCGCACCGCGCCCCGGCCGCGGAGCGCGGCGGCCAGCAGCACGGTCGCGTCGCCGGGGTCGTCGGTCAGCAGGACGGCGACCGGCTCCACCGCGGGCAGCACCCGCCGGACGGCCGCGGCGGTGCGACCGGGGAGCTCGGCCTCCTCCGGCTCACGAGGTGCGCGGCGGGTGTCCACGGCGGGCCGGACCCGGGTCAGCCGGGCTGCTCGGCCAGGTCGGCGAGGGCGGCGGCGACGTCCTCGTCGCGGACGAAGTCCAGCGCCAGCAGCCGGTGCACCAGCACCCCGCGGCGGGTCAGCCGCAGGTCGGCCGGGCGCAGCCGCGGCCGGGCGGTCCCGCCGGGCCGCTGCGGCGGGGCCGGCGGCGGGTCGAGCAGGCCGGCCCGCTGCAGATCGGCGACGTCCTCGCGGGCACCCCAGGCGCGCCACGGGCGGGGATCGTCGTCCAGCGGGCCCAGCGGGAGCGGCGCGCGGTCGCGTCGCCCGACGGCGGCCAGCAGCACCAGCTGCCGCCAGCTGCACGACCCGGCCAGCTGCAGGGCCCGCTCGGCGAGGTGCACGTCGATGTCGGGGGAGACCGCGACCTCGGCGACCAGGTAGCCCAGGTGCCGCACGCGGCGCTCCTCGGGCGTGGCCCGCGCGGCGAGGACGGCGGACTCGACCAGCCGCTCGGCCGCCGAGCGGGTACCGCTGGTGACGCCGAAGAACCCGTCGGTGCGCACGGTGCGGCCCTGGTGGTTGCGGGTGACGGCGAGCTCGGCGGCGAACGCCAGCGCGGCGCCGGCCCGGGCGCGTTCCCAGGTGAGCACCAGGTGGGCGGCGCTCGAGGCGGCGTCCCGCAGCACGGCCGCGAGCCGGGCGTCCAGCTGCAGCCGCGACGTGGCGGGGTCGAACAGCAGCCCGGCCACCGCCCGGCTCATCGAGCCGGCCACCAGCTCCCCGGTCTCGACCAGCCCGCGGCCGGGCACCTGCTCCCCGTCGATGTCGTCCCGCACGTGGCGATCATCGACCGAACCGCGCGCCGGTGCACCTGGCGGCGGCGGACCTCACCACAGCGGGGCAGGGGCCGTGAGCGGAACGGAACACGAGTTGCCCGTCCCGCTGATCCCGGGGTAACGCCGGCCTCGCACTGTCGTGGCATGGCTGCTGGCACCGACACGACCGCCCTCCCCGCTCCTCCGCACGCGCCCCCGGGTGCTCGCCGACGAGGCACCTGGATCACCGACTGGCGTCCGGAGGACCCCGGCTTCTGGGACCGGACCGGGCGGCGGACCGCCCGCCGGAACCTCTTCTTCTCCGTGTTCTCCGAGCACGTCGGCTTCTCGATCTGGAGCCTCTGGTCGGTGCTCGTGCTGTTCCTGCCCGAGGCCGTCTACGGCATCGACCCGGCCGGGAAGTTCCTGCTGACCACCCTGCCCACGGCGCTCGGGGCCTTCGTGCGGCTGCCGTACACGTTCGCCGTGGCCCGCTTCGGCGGCCGCAACTGGACGATCATCAGCTCCGCGCTGCTCCTGGTGCCGACCGTCGCCACCGCGATCGTCCTGCGGCCGGGGGTCGACTACGGCACCCTGCTGGCGGTGGCCTGCCTGGCCGGCGTGGGCGGCGGCAACTTCGCCAGCTCGATGACCAACATCAACGCCTTCTTCCCCGACCGGCTCAAGGGCTGGGCCCTCGGGCTGAACGCCGGGGGCGGCAACCTCGGGGTGCCGGTCGTCCAGCTGGTGGGCCTGCTGGTGCTGGCCACCGCGGGCGCCACCCACCCACGCGTCCTGCTGTGGGTCTACGTGCCGCTCATCGTGCTCGCCGCGGTGGGCGCCGCGCTGCTGATGGACAACCTCGCGACGGCGCGCAACCAGCCGCGGGCCATGCGCGACGCCGCTCGCGAGCCGCACTCCTGGGCGATGTCGCTGCTCTACATCGGCACGTTCGGCTCCTTCATCGGTTTCGGCTTCGCGTTCGGCCAGGTGCTGCAGAACCAGTTCGCCGACCACTTCTCCACGCCGCTGTCCGCCGCTGCGCTCACCTGGCTCGGCCCGCTGCTCGGCTCGCTCGTCCGGCCGCTCGGTGGCGGTCTGGCCGACCGGTGGGGCGGTGCGCGGATCACCTGCTGGACCTTCGTGGCGATGGCGCTGGGTGCGGGGGTGGTGCTGACCGCCAGCCGGATCGGGTCCCTGCCGCTGTTCCTGGTCGGCTTCGTGGCCCTGTTCGTGCTCAGCGGCCTGGGCAACGGGTCGACGTACAAGATGATCCCGGCCGTCTTCCGGGCCAGGGCCCGTGACGCGGTGGCGGCCGGGACCGACCCGGTCGAGGCGGACCGGCGGGCACTGCGCCTCTCCGGTGCCCTGATCGGCATCGCCGGAGCGGTCGGCGCCTTCGGCGGGGTGCTGGTGAACCTGGCGTTCCGCCAGTCGTTCCTGGCCAACGGCAGCGGCGACGGCGCCTACGTGGCGTTCATCGTCTTCTACGCGGTCTGCGTCGCGGTCACCTGGGCGGTCTACCTGCGTCCTGGCAGTCGGGCGCGCGGCGTCTGAGCTGCACCGGTCGCGGCCCGGCTCCGGGTCCGAGCGGACTCAGGGGCGCCAGGCCGGCTCGTAGTCGGGGTGGTCGGCGTAGGGCACCGCGAGCAGGGCCAGGGTGACCGCCGCCAGCTGGTGGATGTCCCTGGCCTGCAGCGGCCAGTCGTCCAGCCCGGGCGGGCGGGTGCCCAGGAAGCGCAGGTCCGGTGCTGCGTCCCGGCAGACGAGCACGACCTTCCGCTTGGCGGCGCAGTCGGCCCGCTGCCGCTCGGCGGTCGCGTCGTCGCCGTGCTCCTCGGCGTACGCGGCCGTGGTCCGGGTGTCCTCGGCGATCCGGGCGAGCAGGAAGGCGACCAGGTCCATCACCGGCGGTTCCACCACCCGATCCTCCCACCGCGGGCCCTCCTCACACGGCGAGCCGGTACCCGCGCTTGACCACCGTCTCGACCACCGGGGCGCCCAGCGCCGCGCGCAGCCGGGTCACCGCCATCTCCACCGCGTGCGCGTCGCCGCCGCCGGACAGCTCGGCGAGCAGGTCCGGCCGGGAGACCACGACGCCCGGCCGGCGGGCCAGCGCCCGCAGCACCGCCATCGGCCCGGGCGCCAGCTCCACCAGCCGGCCGTCGAGCAGGGCGGCGTGCCCGCGCACCTGCAGGCGGTGGCCGCTGGCGGAGAGCACCGGGTCGCGCTCGGGCAGCCGGGCGACCACCTCGCGGGCCAGCGCGCCCAGCCGGGCACGGTCGGGCTGCACGGTGCGCACCCCGGCGGCCGCCAGCGGCCCGGCGGTCACCGGGCCGACCGCCACCGGCAGCACGGCGTCGGCGAACGCCGCCAGCACGCCGGCCCGCACGCCCTCGTCGGCCGCGGTCTGCAGCAGGCTCGCCGCCGCCGGTGCGCTGGTGAAGGTCACCGCGTCGACCGACCGGCTCGCCACGGCGTGCACCAGCCGGCGCAGCGGGGCGGTGTCCTCGGGCAGCACCCACCGGTACACCGGCACCGTGAGCACGTCCGCGCCCGCGGCGGCCAGGCCGCTCACCAGGTCCGGCAGCGGGTCGCCGTGCAGCTGGACGGCGATCCGCCGGCCGGCCAGCGGCCCCTCGGCGCCGGACAGCAGGTGCTCGAGCACCTCCGCCGAGCTCTCCGAGGCCGGCGACCAGGCGTCGACGAGCCCGCCGCCGCGGATCGCCCCGCGCGCCTTCGGGCCGCGGGCGAGCACCCGGGCCGCGGTCAGGTGCTCGCGCAGCGGGAGGTCCCAGGCGTCGGCCGCCTCCAGCCAGCCGCGGAAGCCGACGCCCGTCGTCGCGACGACCAGGTCGACCGGCGCCGACAGCACCTCCTTGGTGGCGCTCACCAGGTCGGCGTCGTCGGCCAGCGGGACGATCCGGATGGCCGGCGCGTAGAGCACCCGGGCACCGCGGCGGTCCAGCAGGGCACCGAGCTCCTCCCGGCGGCGCGCGGCGGTCACCGCGACCGTGTAGCCGGCCAGCGGCAGGTCCTCGTCGGCCGTTGCGTCCAGCGGCGTCCCCGTCACCCGCACCATGGTGCGGCAGTCGTGTTCCAACGGTGTGACGCCGCCGGCCGGTGGGCGGTGAGCGGCGTCAGCAGACGCTGTCGCGCGGGGCGGGCACGCCGAGGCCGAACAGCCGGCGGGCGCGCAGCCCGAGCCAGGTGCCGCCCAGCGCCGCGATGCCCCACACCCAGCCCGACGCGCTGCCGGAGGCGATGCCGGCCAGGTAGGCGCCGATGTTGCAGCCGCTGGCCAGCCGCGCGCCGATGCCCATCAGCACGCCGCCGAGCACCGCCGCGACCGCCGTGTTCAGCGGGATCCGCCGGTGCAGCGCCCACGCGCCACCGGCGGCCGAGGCGAGCGCCGCGCCCAGCACGATGCCCAGATCGGTGAGCGAGGTCCGGTCCGCCAGCACCGGCCCGGACAGCTGGGCGGCCAGCGGCGGCTGCTGCCAGTACTGCCAGGTCTCGGGGTGCAGCCCGACGGCCTGCAGCGCCTTGGAGCCCCAGAGGGTGAAGGCGCTGGTGATGCCCCAGGCGCCACCGGAGGTGAGCAGCACGCCGGCGCCGAGGATGGCGAGCGCCAGGGCGCCCACCCACTTCGGCCACGAGCCGCGCACGACCCGGGCCAGGCCGCGGGCGGTCTCCGGCTCCTCGGCCGGCGGCGGCACCCGGCGGCGCTGCACCACCGAGGTCACCCCGACGACGGCGGCCAGCAGCGCGAGGGTGACCAGCCAGGAGCCGGTCCAGCCGATGTGGTCGGCCAGGGTGAACGCCGGCAGCGACGGCAGGTCGTCGACCAGCGGGTAGCCCCACGCGTAGAGCACGGTGCCGGCGATGAACCCGCCGAGGGTGAGCACGATCGCGGTCTGGCCGGAGCCGATCACGTAGAGCGTGCCCGAGGCGCAGGCGCCGCCGAGCTGCATGCCGATGCCGAAGAGCACGGCGCCGGTGACCAGCGCGACGCCGATGCCGGTGGACGTCGGGGCCGGCGTCGTGCCGAACAGGCCGGTGCCGGTGCCGATCACCAGCGCGAACAGCGTCGCGGTGGTGCCCAGCAGCAGCGCGTGCGCCCGCAGGCCCGCGCCGTTGCCGACGGCCACCAGCTGCCGCCAGGCCGAGGTGAAGCCGAACCGGGAGTGGAACAGCGCGCTCCCCAGGCCCAGGCCGAGCAGCGTGAAGACGCCCTGCTGGGTGCCGTGCTGCGACCAGGTCCAGGCGGTCAGCGCGGCGGCCAGCACGCCGGCGACGCCCAGCGGCACCCAGCGCACCGGCGGGGCGGCCGCCGGTACCGGCGCCGGGCCCGAGGTCGGGAACGCGCCCCCGGCCGGGGGCGCGAGCGGGCGGGAGAGGGAGGTCGTTGCCACGGGGGACGGCAACCCGGTTGCTCAGTGCACCATTCCGGTCGACTGGGGTGATGTGTCCGGGGGCACCCGGGCACGGTGCCGGCCCGCGGTCGCGGCGGGCGTGGAAGATGGGCCCGTGACCGCCGCTCCCGCCACCGTCCCGGTCTCCGCCGTCCCGCGGAAGCTGCGGATCATCACCGTCGTCATGGCGACCGCGCTGGTCGCGGTGTTCATCGTGGTCGCGGTGCTGCTCAAGGAGTCGACCAGCGGGCCGGTGTCCTTCCGCACCGCCGACCAGGTGGCGATGGCCGCCCTCGGCCTCGCGATGGGCGCGGGCATCCTGGTGCTCGGCCGGTCGCGGGTGGACGCCGACGCCGACGGGCTGACCGTGCGCAACATCGTGGTGACCCGGCGGGTGCCGTGGTCCGCGGTCCGGTCGGTGCGGTTCGACCAGCACTCGCCGTGGGCCACGCTGCTGCTGTCCAACGGCGACGAGCTGGCCCTGCTGGCGGTGCAGGCCAACGACAAGCAGCGTGCCGTGGTCGCCGTCCGCGGGCTGCGCGCGCTGCTCGCCGACGCCCAGGCGCGGACGCCGCAGGAGCCGACACCGGACCTGCTGTACCCCTGGGAATGACGGCGGCCCCCCGGACGCTGTAGTCTGTACGTCGCCTCCCCCCGCTACATCGAGGCGCGCGAACCACCGGCGGTCACCGTCCCCCGTGGACGGTGACCGCCAACCAAAGAGGAGCCCGCTCCCACCTGGCGCCGCTCAGGCGCCCAGGTCCCCGGATCGCGACGACCGGTCACCCGGCCGTCGCGCCCGCGACACGCACCCTGCCCCGGGTGCGCGGCGCGGCGTCCGGCGAGTGGGCCCCGTGAGCACCAGCTCACGGGGCCTTTTCCGTCGGTGCCGAGGTCGGGCCAGCGAACTCCTCCCCGCAGCAGCAGAGGAGAGGCCATCACCGAGCCCCGCATCAACGACCGTATCCGCGTCCCCGAGGTCCGCCTGGTCGGCCCGGAGGGCGAGCAGGTCGGCATCGTGCCGATCGGCGAAGCGCTGCGCCTGGCGCAGGACAGCGAGCTCGACCTGGTCGAGGTCGCCCCCATGGCCCGGCCGCCCGTCGCCAAGCTCATGGACTACGGGAAGTTCAAGTACGAAGCCGCGCAGAAGGCCCGCGAGGCCCGGCGGAACCAGGCGCTGACCGTCATCAAGGAGATGCGGTTGCGCCTGAAGATCGACCCGCACGACTACGACACGAAGAAGGGCCACGTCGAGCGCTTCCTCAAGGGCGGCGACAAGGTCAAGATCACCGTGATGTTCCGCGGTCGCGAGCAGTCCCGGCCCGAGATGGGCTACAAGCTGCTGCAGCGGCTGGCGGCCGACGTCGCCGACCTCGGGGTGGTGGAGTCCAACCCCAAGCAGGACGGCCGGAACATGGTCATGGTGATCGCCCCGCACCGGAACCAGGCGGCGACGGACACCGCGCGGCGCACGGCGAAGGCGGAGAAGGCTGCCGCTTCCGACGCGCCCGCGGAGCAGGCGCCCCCGGCCTGACGCAGGCCCGCACCACCCCGACGCACCCGCGGCGCGCAGCTGTTGCTGCGCGCCGCCGGGCAGACACGAACAGGACGACGAGATGCCGAAGAACAAGACGCACAAGGGCGCCGCGAAGCGCATCCGGGTGACCGGGAGCGGGAAGCTCGTCGCCGAGCACCAGAACAACCAGCACAAGTTCGAGTACAAGTCGGGCTCCCGCAAGCGCCGCATCAGTGGCACCGGCGTCCTCTCCAAGGCCGACACCGGCCGGATGAAGAAGCTGCTCGGTCTCTGACCGCCGGCCCTAACGACCAGACAGGAGCTCTCACGTGGCACGCGTGAAGCGGGCGGTCAACGCCCAGAAGAAGCGTCGCACCACCCTCGAGGCGGCCAGCGGTTACCGCGGCCAGCGCTCGCGGCTGTACCGCAAGGCCAAGGAGCAGATCCTCCACTCGGCCACCTACAACTACCGCGACCGCAAGGTCCGCAAGGGTGACTTCCGCAAGCTGTGGATCACCCGGATCAACGCCGCCGCGCGTCAGAACGACATGACCTACAACCGGTTCATGCAGGGTCTGAAGCTGGCCGGCATCGAGCTGGACCGCAAGGTGCTCGCGGAGCTCGCCGTCAACGAGCCGGCCGCCTTCGCCGCGCTGGTGACCTCGTCCCGGGCCGCGCTCGCCGCGCACCCCGAGGCGACCGGCGCCGCTGCCGCCTGATCAGCAGCTCAGCTCACGACGCCGTCGTGAGCGGGTCCCGGACCCGCTCGCGGCGGCGTCGTCGCGTGTCCACCTCGAGAGGAGTGCCGTGCCCGACCTGCTGACCGAGCGCTCGGCGCGGGTGGCCGCCGCCCGCAAGCTGACCCGGCGCGGGGGGCGCGACGACCTCGGCGCGTTCCTCGCCGAGGGCCGCCAGGCGGTGAGCGAGGCGCTCGCCGAGGCGGCGACCGACCCGGCCGCCGTCCGCGAGGTGTTCGCCACCGAGGCCGCCGCGGCCGCGCACCGCGACCTGCTCACCGGCACCCGGGTGCCGGTGCGGCTGGTCACCGAGAAGGCCGCCGCGGGGCTGTCGGAGACGGTCACGCCGCAGGGGCTGGTCGCCGTCTGCCGGCTGCGCGACGTCCCGGCCGAGTCGCTGGTGACCGACCCGCCGCGGCTCGCGGTCGCGCTCGCGGAGCTCAACGACCCCGGCAACGCCGGCACGGTGCTGCGCACCGCCGACGCGTGCGGCGCCGGCGCGGTCGTCTTCGGCGCGGGCTCGGCGGACCCGTACAGCGGCAAGGCCGTGCGCAGCAGCGCCGGCAGCGTCTTCCACGTGGACGTCGTCCGCAGCGCTCCGCTGGACCGGCTGGTCACCGACGTGCAGGCCGCCGGGGTCACCGTGCTGGCCGCCGACGGCGGGGGAGAGGTCGCCCTGGACGCCGCGGCCGCCGAGGGGCTGCTCGCCGCCCCGGTGCTGTGGGTGTTCGGCAACGAGGCCCGCGGCCTGGACCCGGCGCTGGCCGCGGCCGCCGACGCCCGGGTGCGGATCCCGATGCGCGGGCGGGCGGAGAGCCTCAACCTCTCGGTGGCCGCCTCGATCTGCCTCTACGCCACCCAGCTCGCCCAGGGCTGACCACCCGGTTGGAGTGCCGGGGCGCAGGAGACCTGCGCCCCGGCACTCCGCCTCAGACGCGGGCGGCGGCCGGGTGCTTGCTGCGGTACATCCTGGCGTCGGCGGCGTGCAGCAGCGGGCCGAACTCGGCGCCGTCCTCCGGGGTGACCGCGACGCCGACGCTGGCCCGGACCTGCACCGGCCGCCCGGCGACCTCGACCGGCGCGTCCAGCGCCAGCCGCAGCTCGGCGGCGACCCGGCCGGCCTCGGTGGCGGCGGTGGCCGGGTCCAGCCCGGGCAGGCCGACGAGGAACTCGTCGCCGCCGAGCCGGGCCAGCAGGTCGCCGCGGCGCAGCCGGCCGCGCAGCCGCGTGGCGACCACCTGCAGCAGCTCGTCGCCGGCGGCGTGGCCGAGCGCGTCGTTGACCTCCTTGAAGCGGTCGAGGTCGAGGAACAGCAGCGCGAAGCCGGTGCTGTCCAGCCGGGCCTGCCAGAGGGCGGCCTCCACCCGCTCCTCGAACCTGCGCCGGTTGGGCAGGCCGGTGAGCGGGTCGGTGTAGGCCAGCTCCTCGATCTGGGCGACGTGCCGGCGGGTGCGGTCGCGCTCGTGCAGCAGCTCGCGCTCGGCCTCGACCCGCGCGGTGACGTCGTTCTGGACGCCGATGTACTGGACCACCCGGCCCGACTCGTCGGTGACCGGCGCCAGGTGGATCTCGTTCCACCACGGCTCGCGCTGCGGCCCGCGGTGGTTGAGCAGGGTGGCCCGGAACTCGACGCCCGCGGTCAGCGCCGCGCGCATCCGGTTGACCGTGGCCTGGTCGGTGTCGGCGCCCTGCAGGAAGCGGCAGTTGCGGCCGAGCACCTGCGCCGCGGGCACACCGGCGAGCTGCTCGAACGCCGGGTTGACGTAGATCAGCGGCTGGTCCGGGGCGGTCATGTCCGTGATGGTCACGCCGCTGGTCGTGGCGCCGAGGGCGCGCAGCAGCAGCGGCTGGGCCAGCCCGGGCCCCGCCGGTGCGGCCGCCGGGACCACCGGCGCAGGCTCCGCCGCGGCCGCCTCCGGCCCCGGGCGGGCGGCGACGCGCGACACCAGCGCCACCCCGGCGCGCTCGACGGTCTCCCGGTCGTAGGTGAGCGCGTACTCGTAGCGCCTCTCCCGGTCCGGGCCGCTGTCGCCGAGGTCGCGGGCGAGCAGCGCGGCGCTGAAGTGCGGGCTGAGGACGACGACGTCCCACTCGCCGCGCACCGGGTCGTCCGGGTCGAGGTCGGCGCCGCGCAGCCCGGGCACCGGCTCGACGCTCAGGTCCTCCCCGAGCGCGCAGACGAAGCCGACCCGGGCCACCAGGTCGCGGTAGCGGGCGGTGGTCGCCGGGGTGAAGTGCCGGGCCTCCTGGAAGGTGGACGCCACGACGCAGGTCTCGCCCAGCCGCATGGCCTGCCGCTCCAGGTGCTTGCTCAGCTCGATCAGCAGCGCCTTGGGGGCCACCCGCAGCTCGGCCGACGGCGGCAGGCAGGCGAACGGCGAGGTGCCCACGCCGTCGCCGGCCACCGGGGCCCGCGGGCCGGTGCGGCGGGGGAGCGCGGCCGCGGTCGTGCCGGGGGCGGCGCCGGGGCCGGGGCGGCCGAAGTACCAGCCCTGCCCGAGGCTCGCGCCCAGCGCGCGGGCCATCGTCAGGTGCCCCTCGTCCTCGATGCCCTCGGCGAGCACCAGCGCACCGGTCCGCTCGGCGTAGCCGTTGACCGCGTTCATGATCTCCGCGACCGCAGGCCCGGGCCGCTGCTGCACCAGGCGCAGGTCGAGCTTGACGACGTCGGGACGCAGCAGCGGCATGAAGGCCAGGGACATCGAGTCGGCGCCCACGTCGTCCAGGGCGATGCCCCAGCCCAGCTCCCGGACCCGCTCGACGGCGCGCAGCAGGTCGGCGGGGCGGGTGGCCAGCGCGCGCTCGGTGATCTCCACGACCACCCGCAGGCCGGCCGGGGCGGCGTCGGCGATGGCCAGCAGGTCGGCCAGCGGTGCGGACTCCAGCACCTCCGGCTCGACGTTGACGAAGACGGTGAGCGGCGGACCCAGCTCCGCGGCGACGGCACCCCGCAGCGCCGCGGAGCGGCACAGCGCGTCCAGCTCGCCGAGCCGGCCGTCGGTGCGGGCGGCGGCGAACAGCGCGTCGGGGGTGGCCAGCGCACCCTCGGGGCCGCGGGCGAGCGCCTCGTAGGCGACGACCGCGCCGCTCTCCAGGTCGACGATCGGCTGGAAGACGCTGTGCACCGCCCCGGCGTCGAGGACGCTGGCGATGCTGGTGGGGGCAGGGGACACGTCGGTCACGGGAGGAGTCTTCGGCCGGCGAGCGGCCAGGCATGCGCGTCCACGGGCGGGCGTCACCCCGAGTGGTGACCATTTGAGTGCGGAGAGTGACTGCAGCGTCCGGGAGCGATCCCGGCGGCGGCCCGGACCGGCCTGCGGGCAGAATGGCGTCCCGTGTCTGGCGCCAACGACCCGTACGACCCCAAGCAGGTGGCCGCGCTGTCCCCGGAGGCCCTCGACGGAGCGGTGGGCGCGGCGCTCGCCGCCTTCGCCGGCGCGGCGGACCTGGAGGAGCTGGCCGCCGTCCGGCCCGCCCACCTCGGTGACCGCGCGCCGGTGCTGCTGGCCCGCCGCGAGCTCGGCGCGCTGCCGCCGGCCGCCCGCTCGGACGCCGGCAAGCGGGTGAACGCCGCGCGCACCGCGGTCACCGACGCCTACGCCGAGCGGCTGGCCGTGCTGGAGGCCGAGCGCGACGAGCGGGTGCTCGCCGAGGAGCGGGTCGACGTCACCCTGCCCTGGGACCGCGCCCCCCGCGGCGCCCGGCACCCGCTGACCACCCTCACCGACCGGATCGCCGACATCTTCGTCGGGATGGGCTACGAGGTGGCCGAGGGCCCCGAGCTCGAGGCGGAGTGGCTGAACTTCGACGCGCTCAACACCGGCCCGGACCACCCGGCCCGCTCGCTCGCCGACACCTTCTTCGTCGCGCCGGAGGACTCCGGGCTCGTGCTGCGCACGCACACCAGCCCGGTGCAGGCCCGCACCATGCTGGAGCGGACACCGCCCTTCTACGTCGTCGCCCCCGGCCGGGTGTACCGCACCGACGAGCTGGACGCGACGCACACGCCGGTGTTCCACCAGGTCGAGGGCCTGGCGATCGACCGCGGGCTGACCATGGCCCACCTGCGCGGCACGCTCGACCAGCTGGCCCGCGCGGTCTTCGGCCCGGACGCCGTCACCCGCTGGCGGCCGCACTTCTTCCCGTTCACCGAGCCGTCGGCGGAGTTCGACGTCTGGTTCCCCGAGCACCGCGACGGCCCGCAGTGGGTCGAGTGGGGTGGCTGCGGGATGGTCGACCCCCGGGTGCTGCGCGCCTGCGGGATCGACCCCGAGGTCTACAGCGGGTTCGCGTTCGGCATGGGCATCGAGCGCACCCTGCAGTTCCGCTCCGGGGTGTCGGACATGCACGACATCGTCGAGGGCGACGTCCGTTTCACTTCTGCGTTCGGGGTCGGGCTGTGAAGGTTCCTGTCAGCTGGCTGCGCCAGTACGTCGAGCTGCCCGCGGAGACGACCGTCGAGGAGCTCGACGCGGTCTTCGTGCGGCTGGGGCTCGAGGTGGAGGACGTCGTCCGGCCGCCGGTCACCACCGGCCCGCTGGTCGTCGGCCGGGTGCTGGGGATCGAGGAGCTCACCGGCTTCAAGAAGCCGATCCGGTTCTGCCGGGTCGACGTGGGGGAGCCCGAGCCGCGCGGCATCGTCTGCGGCGCCCGGAACTTCGCCGTCGGTGACCTGGTGGTCGCCGCGCTCCCCGGTGCGGTGCTGCCCGGCGACTTCGCGATCGCCGCGCGGAAGACCTACGACCACGTCTCCGACGGGATGATCTGCTCGGTCCGCGAGCTGGGCATCGGCGCCGACCACGACGGCATCCTGGTGCTCGGCCGCGAGGGCTCGGCGGACGAGGGGCTCGCCCCGGGCACCCCGGCGCACGGGCTGCTCGGCCTGGACGACGTCGTCTTCGACCTGGAGGTGACCCCGGACCGGGGCTACGCCATGTCGCTGCGCGGCATCGCCCGGGACGTCGCCGCGGCGCTCGGCGTGGCCTTCCGCGACCCGGCGGCGCTCACCCCGCCGGCGTGGTCCGGGCAGCCGGCGTGGCAGGTCGGCGTCGCCGACCCCGACCGGTGCGACCGGTTCTCGATGCTCGCGCTGGAGGGCCTGGACCCCACCGCGCCGAGCCCGTGGGAGCTGCGCCGCCGGCTCACCCAGAGCGGCATCCGCTCCATCTCGCTGGCCGTCGACGTCACCAACTACGTGATGCTCGAGCTCGGCCAGCCGATGCACGCGTTCGACCGCGACGCCCTCACCGGGCCGATCACCGTGCGCCGGGCGGCGGCGGGGGAGCGGCTGACCACCCTGGACGGCGTCGACCGGGCGCTCACCGACGACGACCTGCTCATCGCCGACGGTTCCGGCCCGATCGGGCTGGCCGGCGTCATGGGCGGGGCGTCGACCGAGATCAGCGACACCACCACCGCGGTGCTGCTGGAGGCCGCGCACTGGGAGCCCACCGGGATCTCCCGCGGGGTGCGCCGGCACAAGCTGCCCAGCGAGGCGGCCAAGCGGTTCGAGCGCGGCACCGACCCCGACGTCACCGTGGTCGCGCTGGCCCGCGCCGCCGAGCTGCTGGCCGAGCACGGCGGCGCGCGGGTCGTCGGCGCGCCGGTCGACCTCGACGTGCGCGGCCCGCGGCCGGTCATCGAGCTGGACGCCGGCCTGCCCGGCCGGGTCGCGGGCATCCCGATCTCCCCGGCGCAGGTCACCGAGGCGCTGCGGGCCCTCGGTGCGCACGTGGCCGGTGACGGGCCGACGCTGCAGGTGACCCCGCCGTCGTGGCGGGCGGACCTGGTCGAGCCGGCCGACCTCGTCGAGGACGTGGTGCGCGCGACCGGGCTGGACGAGATCCCCTCGGTGCTGCCGCAGGTGCCGCCGGGCCGCGGCCTCACCGACCGGCAGCTCCGCCGGCGCAGCATCGGCCGCGCGCTGGCCGGCGCGGGCTACGTCGAGGCGCCGTCCTACCCGTTCGTGGGCACCGCGCAGCTCGACGCGCTCGGCCTGCCCGCGGACGACGACCGCCGCACCCTGATCACGCTGCGCAACCCGATGTCGGAGGAGGCCCCGGCGCTGCGCACCACGCTGCTGCCCGGGCTGCTGGCCACGCTGGCCCGCAACCTCGGCCGCGGCTCGCGCGACCTGTCGCTGTTCGAGCACGGCGCGGTGTTCCCCGGCGGCCTGCCCGGGTCGGCCCCGGTGCCCGGCGCCGACCGTCGTCCGGACGACGGGACGCTGGCCGCCCTGCTGGGTGCCGTGCCCGCGCAGCCCTGGCACGTCGCCGTGGCCCTGGCCGGGCAGCGCGAGCCCGGCGGCTGGTGGGGCCCCGGCCGGCCGGCCGAGTGGGCGGACGCCGTGCAGGCCGCCCGGGCCGTCGCCGGCGCCGCCGGGGTGGAGCTGACCGTGCGCGCCGCCGAGCGGGCGCCGTGGCACCCCGGCCGCTGCGCCGCGCTGCTGGTCGGCGGGACCGTGGTCGGGCACGCCGGCGAGCTGCACCCGAAGGTCTGCGAGGCGCTCGGCCTGCCGGCGCGCACCGCGGTCATGGAGCTGGACGTCGACGCGCTGCCGGCGCCGACGGTGCCGGTCGCCCCGGCGATCTCCACGTTCCCGCCGGTGCTGGTCGACCTGGCGCTCGTGGTGGCCGACGACGTGCCGGCCGCCGAGGTCGCGGCCGCGCTGCGCGAGGGCGCCGGTGAGCTGCTGGAGCAGCTGCGGCTGTTCGACGTCTACACCGGTGCCCCCGTGCCGGCCGGGTCGAAGTCGCTGGCCTACGCGCTCACCCTGCGGGCGCCGGACCGCACGCTCACCGGCGAGGAGGCCAACGCCGCCCGCGACGCCGCGCTCGCGCTGGCCACCGAGCGGACCGGGGCGGTGCTCCGTGGCTGATCTCACCGGCACGGTCGCGCTGGTCACCGGGGCGTCGGCGGGCATCGGCCGGCACCTGGCGCAGGGCCTGGCCGAGCGCGGCGCGGCCGTCGCCGGCCTCGCCCGCACCGCCGACCGGCTCACCGCGGCGATGGACGACGTCGCCGCCGCGACCGGCGCGCGCACGCTGGCCGTGGCCGCCGACGTCACCGACCCCGCCGCGGTCGCCGCCGCGGTCGCCCGGGTGACCGCGGAGCTGGGCCCGGTCACCCTGCTGGTCAACAACGCCGGCCTGATCGACGCCGCCGAGGTGCCGCTCTGGGAGACCGACCCCGCCCAGTGGTGGTCGGTGGTGGAGAGCCAGGTGCGCGGGCCGTACCTGGTCGCCCACGCGGTGCTGCCCGGCATGGTCGCCGCCGGCGGTGGCCGGGTGATCGGCCTGGGCAGCGGGCTGGGCACCCGCGGCAGCGACGTCTACAGCGCCTACTCCGCCGGGAAGTCCGCGCAGATGCGGATCACCGAGGGGCTGCACCTGGCCGGCGCCGAGCACGGGGTGCGGGCGTTCGACGTGTCGCCCGGCGTGGTCGACACCGCGATGACCCGGGCGATGCCGGTGCACGCCGGGCGCACCGAGTGGACCCACCCGGAGGACGTCGTCGCGCTCGCCGTGGCGATCGCCGCCGGCGAGCTGGACCAGTGGAGCGGCCGCTTCCTGCGCGCCGGCTCCGACGACCTCGCGGTGCTGCGCGCGGTGCAGCCCGACGGCGACGCCCGCCGGCTGCGGCTGCGGCCCTACGGGGACGACGACCCGGTCGGCTGAGCCGGGGTCGGGGTGGCCCGACCCCCGTTCGGGGTGCTGGTCCCATCGTGCCGGCGGTCGGCGCACCGAACGATCGGGACATGACCGCGACCGCACCCGCACCACCCAGCCCCGCACCGGCCGGCCCCGCACCGGCCCGCCCCCGCGACCGGCAGCGCAGCGACTACAGCGAGCTGTCCCGCCGGGTGCGGGAGGCCGGCCTGCTGCGCCGCCGGCGGGGGGCCTACGCCGTCTCCGCGCTGGCCCTGGCGGCGGGCTTCGCGGTAGCGGGCACCGCGTTCGCGCTGCTCGGCTCCTCCTGGTGGCAGCTGGCCGTGGCCGCGTTCCTCGGCGCGCTGCTCGCCCAGGCCGGCTACCTGGCGCACGACGCGGCGCACCAGCAGGTGTTCGCGTCGCCGGCGGCCAACCAGCGGGCCGCCCTCGTGCTGGCGAACCTGGTGGTCGGCCTGAGCTCCGGCTGGTGGATGCGCAAGCACAGCCGGCACCATGCCAACCCGAACAAGAGGGGGGCCGACCCGGACATCGCGCCCGACGTCGTCGTATTCACCCCGGAGGACGGCGCGGCGGCCCAGCGGCGGGGCGGCGCCCGGGCGTGGCTGGCCGCCCACCAGGGCTCGCTGCTGTTCCCGCTGCTGCTGCTCGAGGGGCTCAACCTGCACCGCGCCGCCGTGCGGCACGTGCTGGCCCGCGAGGCGACCCCGCACCGGGCGCTGGAGGCGACGCTGCTCGCCGTCCGGCTCGGCGGGCTGCTCGCGCTGGTGTTCTGGTGGCTGCCGGCCGGGCTGGCCGTGGCCTTCCTGGCGGTGCAGCTCGGGGTGTTCGGCCTGCTGCTGGGCGGGACCTTCGCCACCAACCACATCGGCATGCCGGTGGTGCCGGCGGACGCGCGGATCGACTTCCTCCGCCGCCAGGTGCTGATGTCGCGCAACGTCCGCGGCGGCCGGGTGGTCGACCTGCTGATGGGCGGGCTCAACCGGCAGGTCGAGCACCACCTGTTCCCGAGCATGCCGCGGGCCAACCTGCGCCGGGCCCAGCCGCTGGTCCGGGAGCACTGCCGGGAGCTGGGCGTCCGCTACACCGAGCAGGGGCTGGGGGAGACGCTGCGCGCGATCGTGCGCCACCTGGACCGGGTGGGGATCGGCGCGCGCGACGAGGCGCAGTGCCCGCTCACCCGGCAGCTCCGGTCGGCCCGCTGAGCCCGGGGACCGCGGTGATCCGCGCCAGCAGCCGGCCGGGCGCGCCGGGGTCGGGGGCCGGGTCGCCGTAGCGGCCCAGGTGGCCGAGCCCGTCGGCCAGGTTGGCCAGCGCGAGCCGCACGAACCGGCCCTCCTCGGCGGTCAGCGGCGGGTACACGTACCGGCCGCCGGCGCCCCGCGGCGGGAACCGCAGCAGCACGTCGGCCCGCACGTCGAGCACCGGGCGGCGCAGAACGGCGTTGGCGTCGTCGTACGCCGCGGCGTGCCGGACCAGCGACCGGAACAGGTGCACCGCGGCGTACAGCAGCCGCACCTCGGCGGTGTCCAGCGGCGGCAGCACGACCGTCGCCGCCGGGGCGGACTGCTGCGGGACCACGCCGGTCAGTCTGACCGGCGTGCCCGGGGCGCCGGTCAGCAGCCGGTCAGCAGATGGCGGCGAACAGCGGGGCGGCACCGGCCACCTCGAGCATCCGGCGGACCATCCGGGACGGACGGCGCAGCTCCGGCACCCGGCCGTCGCGGCGCACCTGGTCGGTCTGCCGGACGATCAGCCGCAGCCCCCGGCAGTCCAGGAACGTCGCGGCCGACAGGTCGACCGCGTCCGCGGTGCGGGCGTCGTCGGCGGTGCCCCGCGCGTCGTCCCAGGCGTCGACGACCAGGGTGTCGATCTCGCCGTGCAGCCGCAGGACCGCGACGCCGTCCTCCTCCACCAGGTCGATCCGGCCCGGCAGCGTGCTGGTGCTCATCTCGTCTCCCCCTCCGGCCGGCGTCCGCTCACCGGCCTGGCGACACTGTGCACGCGGGTGCTGACAGAACCGCTGTCCGCGACCTGGTGATCGGCTGTGCGCCCGCCGGTCAGCCGCCGGCCGGCGGGGTGAGCGCGCGCCGCGTCGCGTCGTCAGCGGGCAGGAACGCCTCGACCGTCAGCTCCGCCGCGGTCACGTCGACCGCGGTGCCGAAGGTGGTCACGGTGCTGAGGAAGGCCAGCTCACCGTCGCCGGTGCGCAGCCGCAGCGGCACGGCGATCGCGTCGGGCGGCGCCGGGTCGAGGCCGCCGGGGAACGCCGCGAGCTCGTCGTGCAGCGCGGTGAGCGCCGCGTCACCGGCCAGCCGCGCCTCGCGGGCCAGCCGGTGCAGCACGTGCGTGCGCCACTGGGCCAGGTTGACGATGCGCGGGGCCAGGCCGACGGGCGACAGGCTCAGCCGCAGCACGTTGACCGGTGGCGCCAGCAGCTCCGGGTCGGCGCCGGCCATCAGCTGCCCGGCCGCCCGGTTGCCGGTGACCAGGTCCCACCGCCGGTCCACCACGACGGCGGGGAACGGGTCGTAACCGGCGAGCACGGCGTCGACCGCGGCCCGGAGCGCGTCCATCTCGGGGTGCTGCAGCGGCCGCTCGCCGTAGGCCGGCGCGTACCCGGCGGCCAGCAGCAGCTGGTTGCGGGCGCGCAGCGGCACGTCGAGCCGGTCGGCCAGGTGCAGCACCATCGTCCGGCTGGGCACCGCCCGGCCGGTCTCCAGGAAGCTGAGGTGGCGGGTGGACACCCCGGTCTCGTTCGACAGCTCCAGCTGGCTGAGCCGGCGGCGCACCCGCCAGTCGCGCAGCAGCGCCCCGACGGGCGGGCGCGTCCCGGGCCTGGTCACGCCCGGACGCTAGCGAGACGCAGGGCCGCCTGTCGCTTACCTCCGAGGTCATCGACCGCTGGCCGCCCCGTGCTCGACGGTGGTCACCGGCGGCCCACCCGGGGCCGCCGGCAGCCGAGGAGGACAGCGTCATGCACGACTACGCCCAGGTGGCCGCGCGCTACATCGCGGCCTGGAACGAGACCGACGCCGAGGCGCGCCGCCGCTGCGTGGCGGAGCTGTGGACGGCGGACGGCCGCTACGTGGACCCGCTCGCGGACGCGGCCGGGCCCGAGGCCATCGCCGGCACCATCGGCGCGGTGCAGCAGCAGTTCCCCGGGTTCGTGTTCCGGCTCGCCGGGCCGGTCGAGGGCCACCACGACCAGCTCCGCTTCCGCTGGGAGCTCGGCCCGCAGGGGGAGGAGGCACCGGTGGCCGGGTCGGACGTCGCGGCGCTCGACCCGGCCGGCCGGCTGCGGACCGTGGCGGGCTTCCTCGACCGGGTGCCCGCCGCGTGAGCCGGACCGGGTGCCGGTCGTGGCGGGCGGGCCGCGACCGGCACCCGGGTCAGGCGGAGGCCTCGGTGCCGACCACCCAGACGGAGTTGCCGTCCGGGTCGCCGACGCGGAACAGCAGCGGCGCGCCGGGCACCGGGGTGGGCGGCGGGCCGACGTCCAACCCCTGAGCGGCGAGCCGGGCGTGCTCGGCTAGCACGTCGGTGCTGGTCACCCCGATCGCCCCGCCACCGGCGTCGCCGTCCATCGGCGGGTTCAGCGCCAGCCGGGCGGTCGACCCCGGCGGGGCCACCTCCAGCCAGCGGTTCCCGCCGTCGGTGCCGAAGCGCACGTCGGCGCGCACCTCGAAGCCGAGGACGTCGGTGTAGAAGGCGAGGGCGGCGTCGACGTCGCGGACGGCGAACATCACCGTGGACAGGTCGGTCAGGGTCGAGCCCGTGGTGGTCGTCATGCACCCGAGACCGTCGGCGGCGCCGGAACTCATCGATCGGGTGGCTGTGCGGTCCGCGGGGTTGCCGGCCGTCCGGGGTGGGCATGGAGGACCTTCGGGCGGTGGTGGCCCCCGGACCGGGACGAGGGAGGCGCCGTGCGCGTGCTGGACGGGCGGTACGAGTTGCTCCGCCCGTTGGCCTCCGGCGGCATGGGCCGGGTCTGGGAGGGCCGCGACGCGCTGCTCGGCCGGCCCGTCGCCGTCAAGGTGCTCCACGAGGGGCTGAGCGCCGACAGCACCTTCCGCGACCGGTTCCGCGCCGAGGCCCGGCTGGCGGGGATGGTCAACCACCCGAACGTCGCGGCGGTGTACGACGTCGGCGAGGAGCCCGCCGACGGCCTGGCCGGGCCGGTGGCCTTCCTGGTCATGGAGCTGGTGCCCGCGGAGTCGCTGGCCCGGGTGCTCGACCGCCGCGGCCGGCTGCCGGCCGGCGAGACCCTCGACCTGGTCGGCCAGGTCGCCGCGGCGCTGGCCGCCGCGCACGCCGTCGGCGTGGTGCACCGGGACGTGAAGCCCGGCAACGTGCTGGTCCGCCCGGACGGCGTCGTCAAGATCACCGACTTCGGCATCGCGCGCTCCGCCGGCAGCGTGCCCCTCACCCGGACCGGCGAGGTGGTGGGCACGGCGTACTACCTGTCCCCGGAGCAGGCCGCCGGCGCGCCGGCCACCGCGGCCAGCGACGTGTACGCGCTGGGCGCCGTCGCCTACGAGTGCCTGACCGGCCACCGCCCCTTCGACGGGGAGAGCGCGGTGCAGGTGCTGCTGCGGCACCGCGACGAGCAGCCCCCGCCGCTCCCGGACGACGTGCCGGCCGGCGTGCGGGCGCTGGTCGAGCTGTTGATGGCCAAGGACCCCGCGCGGCGGCTCGCCGACGGTCCCGCCGTGGTCGAGGCCGTCGCCCGGGTGACCCGCGCACCGGACGACCCGGCGGTCCTGCTCCCGGTGGTCCCGCTCCCGGCCGGCCGGCCCGCGGTGGCCGCCGACACGCAGCCGGTGCCACGGGCCCGGCCCGGCCGGCCCCGCCGGAGCGTCCTGCTCGGCGCGGGTGCCGGCGGCGGGGCGGTCGCGCTGGCGACCGCGCTGTTCCTGCTCACCGGTGCGTCCTCCGGTCCGGACGGCGGCGGGGGGACCGGCCCCGACGCGGCCGGTGCCACCCAGGCGCCCGCCACCGTCACCGAGGTCGTCGTCCAGACCGCGCCGGCGCCGGCCCCGGCGTTGCAGACCGGCGAGTCGGCCGCCGGCACCGCCGCGGTCCAGGCCCCGGTGACGAGCGCCGCCCCGGTGGCGGCCGTGGTCGCCACCGACCCGCCCGAGCAGCAGGAGCCGCAGCCCGAGCCGGCGAGCGCTCCCGTGGCCGTGCCCGCGCCGGGCGGTGGGGACGGTCGGCAGGACGACGGGTCCCAGGACGAGAGCGCGCCGGACACGGGCGCGCCGATGAAGGGTGCCCAGGGGCGGGGACCGCAGGGCGACGGTCCGCCGGGCCAGGCCCGCGGCGGCGGCAAGGCGCACGGCAAGGGCTGACCCGGCGCACGGTGACGGCTACCACCCCGCCACCGCACAGTCATGCATGGTCATGTATGTTCATGCATTGTGAGCGACGGGCAGACGTGGACGGTCGGGGTCACCGGCGCCACCGGGTACGCCGGGGGAGAGGTGTGCCGGCTGCTGGCCGGGCACCCGGGCCTCCGGCTGACCGGGGTGCACGCCAACTCGAGCGCCGGCCGACGACTCGGTGAGCTGCAGCCGCACCTGCTGCCCTACGCCGACCTCGAGGTGCGGCCCAGCGCGGCCGAGGACCTCGCCGGTTACGACGTCGTCGTCCTGGCGCTGCCGCACGGCGAGTCCGCGGCGATCGCCGCCCAGCTGCCCGACGACGTCCTGGTCATCGACTGCGGCGCCGACCACCGGCTGAACGACCCCGCCGCGTGGGCGCGGTGGTATGGGGGCGAGCACGCCGGGCAGTGGCCGTACGGGCTGCCCGAGCTGCCCGGCCAGCGGGAGCAGCTGCGCGGCGCGCGGCGGATCGCCGTCCCCGGCTGCTACCCGACCTCGGTCACCCTCGCGATGGCCCCGGCGCTGGCCGCCGGTCTGGTCGCCCCCGATGTCGTGGTCGTCGCGGCCAGCGGCACCTCCGGCGCGGGCAAGTCGGCCAAGCCGCACCTGCTCGGCAGCGAGGTGATGGGCTCGGTCAGCGCCTACGGCGTGGGCGGCGTGCACCGGCACACCCCGGAGATGGTGCAGAACCTGTCGCAGGCGGCCGGCAGCGCCGTCGGCGTGAGCTTCACCCCGACGCTGGTGCCGATGAGCAGGGGCATCCTGGCCACCTGCTCCGCGCCGCTGACGCCGGGCACCGACGCCGGCGCCGCGCGGGCCGCGTACGAGAAGGCCTACGCCGACGAGCCGTTCGTGCACCTGCTGCCCGAGGGGCAGTGGCCGACCACGTCCCAGGTGCTCGGCGCGAACACGGTCGCGCTGCAGATCGCGGTCGACCCGGACGCCGGCCGGCTGGTCGTCGTCGCGGCGGTCGACAACCTCACCAAGGGCACCGGCGGGGCCGCGCTGCAGTGCGCCAACCTCGCCCTGGGCCTCCCCGAGACCACCGGTCTCCCGCTCGTCGGAGTCGCACCGTGACCGTCACCTCTCCTCAGGGTTTCCGGGCGGCCGGCGTCGCCGCCGGCCTGAAGACCACCGGCAACCCGGACGTCGCGCTGGTGGTCAACGACGGCCCGGACGACGCCGCGGCCGCCGTGTTCACCACCAACCGCTTTCCGGCCGCACCGGTCCAGTGGAGCCGCCAGGTGCTGAGCTCCGGCCGGCTCAAGGCGGTGGTGCTCAACTCCGGCGGCGCCAACGCCTGCACCGGCCCGGAGGGGTTCGGTGACACCCACGCCACCGCCGAGCACGTGGCCGCGGAGCTCGGCATCGGCGCGATCGACGTCGCGGTCGCCTCGACCGGGCTGATCGGCGTCCGGCTGCCGATGGACAAGCTGTTGCCCGGCGTCACCGACGCCGTCGCCGAGCTGTCCGAGGACGGCGGTGCGGCCGCCGCGCGGGCGATCATGACCACCGACACGGTGCCGAAGACGACCGTCCAGCACGGGGACGGGTGGACCGTCGGCGGCATGGCCAAGGGCGCCGGGATGCTCGCGCCGTCGCTGGCCACCATGCTCGTCGTCCTCACCACCGACGCGGTCGTGCCCGCCGACGTGCTCCAGCGGGCCCTGGAGACGGCGACCGGCGTCAGCGTCGAGCGGGTCGACTCCGACGGCTGCCTGTCGACCAACGACACGGTCGTCGCGATGGCCAACGGCGCCAGCGGCGTCACGCCGACCGAGGAGGAGGTCACCGCCGCGCTCACCGCCGCGGCCACCGACCTCGCGATGCAGCTGCTCGCCGACGCCGAGGGCTCGACCAAGGACATCGCGATCACCGTCCGGAACGCCGCGAGCGTGCCGGACGCGCTGACCGCCGGCCGGGCCTGCGCGCGCAACAACCTGCTCAAGACGGCGCTGTTCGGCAACGACCCGAACTGGGGTCGGGTGCTCGCCGCCATCGGCACCACCGACGCCGCCTTCGAGCCCGGCCGGGTCGACGTGGCGATCAACGGCGTCACCGTCTGCCGCGGCGGCTCGATCGGCGACCCCCGCGAGGGCGTCGACCTGTCCGGCCGGCAGATCACCATCGACGTCGACCTGGGCGCCGGCGGCGAGCAGGCCACGATCTGGACCAACGACCT
The DNA here is from genome assembly GCF_040659695.1 of Modestobacter sp. NPDC049651. Classification (NCBI taxonomy): domain Bacteria; kingdom Bacillati; phylum Actinomycetota; class Actinomycetes; order Geodermatophilales; family Geodermatophilaceae; genus Modestobacter; species Modestobacter sp. NPDC049651. The sequence goes on along the minus strand of NZ_JBFAOG010000007.1, from coordinate 7,471 downwards.
GTCCATCGCCTACGTGCACGAGAACTCGGCGTACTCCTCATGAGCGAGCAGACGGCCGCCCAGGACCCCACCCCGCCCGACGTCGCCCCCGACCTCGCCGACCCGCCCGGCACCCGCCGCCGGATCGGCACGCACCGGGTCATGCGGCACAACGACCCGGCCGGCGACGCGCAGAAGGTCGCCGTCCTCACCGGGGCGCTGCCCTGGCTGCGGGAGTTCCACGGCAACGTGGTGGTGATCAAGTACGGCGGCCACGCGATGGTCGACGAGGAGTGCCGCCGCGCGTTCGCCGAGGACATGGTCTTCCTGCGGACCTGCGGCATCCTGCCCGTCGTCGTGCACGGCGGCGGCCCGCAGATCAGCGCGATGCTCACCCGGCTCGGCATCCGCAGCGAGTTCCGCGGCGGCCTGCGGGTCACCGACCAGGAGACGCTCGACGTCGTCCGGATGGTGCTCACCGGCCAGGTCGGCCCGGAGGTCGTCGGGCTGATCAACTCGCACGGCCCGCTGGCCGTCGGGCTGTCCGGCGAGGACGGCGGGCTGTTCACCGCCGCCCGTACCCACGCGGTCGTCGACGGCGAACCGGTCGACATCGGCCTCGTCGGCGACGTGGTCGCGGTCGACCCGACCCCGGTCACCGCGCTGCTGGAGGCCGGCCACATCCCGGTGGTCGCCACCGTCGCCCCGGACGCCGAGGGCCAGGTGCACAACGTCAACGCCGACACCGCGGCCGCCGCGCTGGCGGTGGCGCTGGGTGCGGTGAAGCTCGTCGTCCTCACCGACGTCGAGGGGCTCTACGCCAACTGGCCCGACCGCGACTCGCTGGTCGAGCAGATCGACGCCGCCGAGCTCGCCGAGATCCTGCCCACGCTGGACGCCGGGATGATCCCGAAGATGGCGGCCTGCCTGCGGGCGGTCGAGGGCGGCGTGACGCGGGCGACCGTCGTCGACGGCCGGCTGCCGCACGCGCTGCTGCTGGAGATGTTCACCACCGAGGGCACCGGCACGATGGTCGTGCCCGCCACCACCGAGAGCACGGCCGACGAGAAGGAGGGGTCAGCATGACGACGCACACCGAGGAGCTGGCCACCCGCTGGTCGGCCGTGATGATGGGCAACTACAAGACGCCGCCCGTGGCGCTCGCCCGCGGGGCCGGCGCCACGGTCTGGGACGTCGACGGGCGCGAGTACACCGACCTGCTCGGCGGCATCGCGACCACGATCCTCGGCCACGCGCACCCGGCGGTCGTGCACGCGATCACCGCGCAGGCGCAGCTGCTGGGCCACGTGTCCAACCTGGCCATGCACGAGCCCGGGGTGCAGCTCGCCGAGCGGCTGCTGGAGCTCGCCGGCCGGCCCGGCCGGGTGTTCTTCTGCAACTCCGGCGCCGAGGCCAACGAGGCCGCCTTCAAGATCAGCCGGCTCACCGGCCGGTCCGAGGTCGTCGCCGCGCTCGGCTCCTTCCACGGCCGGACGATGGGGTCGCTGGCGCTCACCGGTCAGCCGGCCAAGGCGCAGGCGTTCGCGCCGCTGCCCGGCGGCGTCCAGCACGTGCCCTACGGCGACGTCGACGCGCTGCGGGCGACCGTCGGCGAGCGCACCGCGATGGTGCTGCTGGAGCCGATGCTGGGCGAGGGCGGCGTGCTGCCCGCGCCGGCCGGCTACCTCGCCGCCGCCGCGGCCGCGGCCGGCGAGGCGGGCGCGCTGTTCGCCCTCGACGAGGTGCAGACCGGCACCGGCCGCACCGGGCACTGGTTCGCCCACCAGGCCGACGGCCTGCAGCCCGACCTCGTCACGATGGCCAAGGCGATCGGCGGGGGGCTGCCGCTGGGCGCGGCGCTCGCCTTCGGTCCCGCGGCCGAGCTGATGACCGCCGGCTCGCACGGCTCCACCTTCGGCGGCAACCCGATCGCCGCGGCCGCCGCGCTCGCCGTGCTCGACACGATCCGCGACGAGGGGCTGCTGGAGCGGGCCAAGGAGCTCGAGCAGCGGTTCACCACCGGCATCGAGCAGCTCGGCCACCCCGCGGTGGCCGGCGTCCGCGGCAAGGGCGCGCTGCTCGGCGTCGTCCTCACCGCGCCGGTCGCCGCCGCCGCCGAGCAGGCCCTCCGGGACGCCGGCTTCCTCACCAACGCGGTCGCGGCGGACGTCGTCCGGCTGGCCCCGCCGCTGGTGCTGACCGACGCCCAGGTCGACGCCTTCCTCGCGGCCCTCCCGGCCGCCCTCGACGCAGCTGTGGAGCAGGTCCAGTGACCCGGCACTTCCTCAAGGACGACGACCTCACCCCGGCCGAGCAGGCCGAGGTGCTGGCGCTGGCCGCGCAGCTTAAGGCCTCCCGGCACACCGCGGAGGCGCCGACCCCGCTGCGCACCCCCAACGGCGTGGCGAGGACCGTCGCCCTGCTGTTCGACAAGCCCTCCACCCGCACCCGGGTCAGCTTCTCCGTCGGCGTCACCGAGCTCGGGGGGCAGCCGCTGGTCATCGACGCCGGCAGCAGCCAGCTCGGCCGGGGCGAGTCGATCGCCGACACCACCCGCGTGCTCGACCACCAGGTCGCCGCGATCGTGTGGCGCACCTTCGGCCAGGACCGGATCGAGGAGATGGCCGCGGTCAGCCGGGTGCCGGTGGTCAACTCGCTGACCGACGAGTACCACCCGTGCCAGATCCTCGCCGACCTGCAGACCGTCGCCGAGCACAAGGGCGCGCTCGCCGGGCTCACCTTCAGCTACCTCGGCGACGGCGCCAACAACATGGCGCACTCCTACCTGCTGGGCGGGGCGCTGGCCGGCATGCACGTGCGGATCGGCTCGCCCGCGGACTTCCAGCCCGACCCGTCGGTGGTCAAGAGGGCCGGCGAGATCGCCGCGGAGACCGGCGGGTCGGTGACCTGGACGGCCGATGCCGCCGCGGCCGCCGACGGCGCCGACGTGCTGGTCACCGACACCTGGGTGTCGATGGGCCAGGAGGACGAGTACGACACCCGCATCGCCCCCTTCCTGCCCTACGCCGTCGACGAGGCGGCACTGGGCCGGGCGGCGTCCGACGCGATCGTGCTGCACTGCCTGCCCGCCTACCGCGGCAAGGAGATCGCCGCCGCGGTCATCGACGGGCCGCAGAGCGTCGTCTGGGACGAGGCGGAGAACCGGCTGCACGCCCAGAAGGCCCTGCTGCTGTGGCTGCTGGAGCGCTCGTGAGCCGCCGACGATGACCAACGCGCTGACCCGGTCCGCGCGGCACGCCCGGATCGTCGAGCTGATCAACGCCGGCGCGGTCACCTCGCAGACCCAGCTGGCCAAGCTGCTCGCCGAGTCCGGCGTCGAGGTCACCCAGGCGACGTTGTCGCGGGACCTGGAGGAGCTCGGCGCGGTGAAGCTGCGCGGTTCGGACGGCGCTCCGGCGTCCTACGTGCTGCCGCCGGAGAACGCGCCGCTGCGGCCCGCCCAGTCGGCGCCGGCCCGGCTCACCCGGCTGCTGGCCGACCTGCTCACCAGCGCCGAGGGCAGCGCGAACCTGGCCGTCGTCCGGACCCCGCCCGGCGGGGCACAGTTCCTCGCCTCGGCGCTGGACAAGGTCGGTCTGCCCGAGGTGCTGGGCACCATCGCCGGCGACGACACCGTGCTGCTGATCTCCCGCGAGCCCGACGGTGGCCCCGCGCTCGCCGACCGGCTGCGCGCGCTCGCCGAGCGCACCCCCGCCGTGTACCCCGAACTGAAGTCCGACCTGGAAGAGGAGCCCCACCCGTGAGCTCGGCACCGAACAGCACCCGCCTCTGGGGAGGACGGTTCGGCGGCGGGCCCTCCGCGGCGATGGCCGCGCTGTCGAAGTCCACCCACTTCGACTGGGAGCTCGCACCGTTCGACCTGGCCGGCTCCCGGGCGCACGCCCGGGTGCTGCACCGCGCCGGGCTGCTCGCCGACGACGAGCTGGCGCAGATGCTCGGCGCGCTGCGGGAGCTGTCCGACGAGGTGGCCGCCGGCACCTTCACCGCGATCGAGTCCGACGAGGACGTGCACGAGGCGCTCGAGCGCGGGCTCACCGAGAAGCTGGGCACCCTCGGCGGCAAGCTGCGCGCCGGCCGCAGCCGCAACGACCAGATCGCCACCGACCTGCGGCTGTACCTGCGGCACCGGGTGCGCGAGCTGGTGGCCGCGGTCGCCGGGCTCGAAGAGGCGCTGATCGGGCTGGCCGACCGCTACCGCGACGTCGCGGCACCCGGCATGACCCACCTGCAGCACGCCCAGCCGGTGCTCATCAGCCACCAGCTGCTGGCGCACGCGCACGCCTTCACCCGCGACGTCGACCGGCTCCGCGACTGGGACAAGCGGGCCGCGGTGAGCCCGTACGGCTCGGGTGCGCTGGCCGGCTCGTCATTGCCGCTGGACCCCGACGCGGTCGCCGCCGAGCTCGGCTTCGACCGGGCCGGCGACAACTCGATCGACGGGGTCAGCGACCGCGACTTCGCCGCCGAGTTCTGCTTCGCCGCGGCGCTGCTGGGCGTCCACCTCTCCCGGCTGGGGGAGGAGGTCGTGCTCTGGACGTCGACCGAGTTCGGCTGGGCGCGGCTGGACGACGCCTGGGCGACCGGGTCGTCGATCATGCCGCAGAAGAAGAACCCCGACATCGCCGAGCTCGCCCGCGGCAAGTCCGGCCGGTTCGTCGGCAACCTCACCGGGCTGCTCACCATGCTCAAGGGGCTGCCGCTGGCCTACGACCGCGACCTGCAGGAGGACAAGGAGCCGGTCTTCGACTCCATGGAGCAGCTGCTCCTGCTGCTGCCGGCCGTCACCGGCATGACGGCCACCCTCACGCTGCGGCCCGAGGTCATCGAGGCCGCCGCCCCCCAGGGGTTCGCGCTGGCCACCGACGTCGCCGAGTGGCTGGTCCGGCAGGGCGTGCCCTTCCGCTCCGCCCACGAGATCAGCGGGTCGATGGTCGCCTACTGCGAGCAGCGCGGCCTGGAGCTCGACCAGCTCTCCGACGAGCAGCTGGCCGAGGTCGCCCCCGAGCTCACCCCCGAGGTGCGCACCGTGCTGTCGGTGCCCGGCGCGCTGGCCGCGCGCAAGGCCCGCGGGGGGACGGCGCCCGAGCGGGTCGCCGAGCAGCTGGCCGCGCTCGCCGAGCTGGCCGGCCGGCACCAGGAGTGGGCCGCCTCCTCCCCGGTGGCGGCGGCGCTCTGACCGGCGTGGACCCGGGGCCGCTGCTCACCGAGGCGGACCTGCTCGGCCCGGTGGACGACGTGGCCCCGGCGCTGCTCGGCTGCTGGGTGGTCACCGAGCGCCCGGCGGGCCGGGTCGCCGTCCGGCTGACCGAGGTCGAGGCCTACTCCGGCACGGGGGAGGACCCGGCCTCGCACGCCCACCGGGGACCGACCCCGCGGGCGGAGATCATGTTCGGCCCGCCCGGCCGGCTGTACGTGTACTTCAGCTACGGGGTGCACTGGTGCGCCAACGTCGTCGTCGGGCCCGCGGGCCGGGGCTCGGCGGTGCTCATGCGCGCCGGTGAGGTGGTGCTGGGGGAGGACCTCGCCGGCGCCCGCCGCCCTGCCGCCCGGGTGCCGCGGGACCTGGCCCGCGGTCCGGCCCGGCTCACCCAGGCGCTGGACATCGGCCCCGGCGACAAGGGCGCCCACCTGCTGGACCCGGCGTCGTCCGTGCGGCTGCACCGGGGCACCCCGCCGTCCGCCGTGTCGGCCGGTCCGCGGGTCGGGATCAGCGTCGCCACCGAGCTGCCGTGGCGGTTCTGGGAGACCGACGCCCCCTCGGTGAGCGTGTTCCGGGCGGGCGGCAAGCCCCGCCGGCGCACGACTGCGCAGGACTGATCAGGCAGGATTGGCCCCGTGACCGACGTGATCGACGAGCTGCACCGCCGGGGCCTCATCGCCCAGAGCACCGACGAGGACGCGCTGCGCAAGCACCTCGCCGACGGACCGGTCACCTACTACTGCGGTTTCGACCCCACCGCGCCCAGCCTGCACGTCGGGCACCTGCTGCAGTTCATGGTGCTGCGGGCCCTGCAGCGGGCGGGGCACCAGCCGATCGTCGTCGTCGGCGGCGCGACCGGGCTGATCGGCGACCCGCGGCCGACGGCGGAGCGGGTGCTCAACGACCCCGCCGAGGTGGCCGGCTGGGTCGACCGGATCCGCGGCCGGGTCGCCCCCTTCCTCGACCTGCCCGCGGCCGAGCAGGGGCTGCGCCCGCCGATCTACGCCAACAACCTCGACTGGACGGCGCCGCTGTCGGCCATCGACTTCCTCCGCGACATCGGCAAGCACTTCCGGGTCAGCCGGATGCTGGCCAAGGAGGCGGTGTCGGTACGGCTGAACAGCGACGCCGGGATCAGCTACACGGAGTTCAGCTACCAGATCCTGCAGGCGAACGACTTCCGCGAGCTGCACCGCCGGCACGGCTGCACGCTGCAGAGCGGCGGCTCCGACCAGTGGGGCAACATCACCGCCGGCGTCGACCTGGTCCGGCGGACCGAGGGGGCCGCGACGCACGCGCTCGCCACGCCGCTGATCACCACCGCCGACGGCAAGAAGATCGGCAAGACCGAGGGCGCGACCGTCTGGCTCGACCCCGAGCTCACGTCCCCCTACGCGTTCTTCCAGTACTGGCTCAACATCGACGACGTCGACGCCCGCAACTGGCTGCCGCTGTTCTCCGAGCGGCCGGCCGAGGAGCTGGCGGCGCTGATCGCCGAGTCCGAGGAGCGCCCGGCGTCGCGGGCACCGCAGCGGGCGCTGGCGGAGGAGCTGACCCGGCTGGTGCACGGCGCCGACGAGCTGCGCGAGGCCGAGGCGGCGGGGCGGGCGCTGTTCGGTCGTGAGGACCTGGCCACCCTGGGGGAGCGGACCCTCGGGGCCGCGTTGCGCGAGGCGGGCAGCGTCACGGTCGACGCCGAGGTGCCGACGCTCGCCCAGCTGCTCCAGCTGACCGGGCTCGTCTCGAGCCTGTCGGAGGCCCGCCGCACGGTGAAGGAGGGCGGCGCCTACCTGAACAACGAGCGGGTCACCGACGCCGAGGCCGTGCCCGTCGAGGGGGACTGGCTGCCCGGTGGGTGGCTCGTCCTACGGCGTGGCAAGCGTGCCGTGGCCGGGGTCCAGCGCGGCCGATGACGGCCTGACCTGCGCACTCGCCGCGTGTGAACGGCGTGTGACGGCGAGGTTCCGGGCAGGTGGCGGGCGTCACCACGAGCCGGGTTTGACACCGGCCGCGCAGCCACGTAACTTTCTCTCTGCGCCGGGGACGACCGCGAGGCCGGGCCCGAAGCGCCGAGCAGGACAACAAGCCGAAGACGACGGCCAAGAAATTGGTCGGGTTCTTCGCGCGTCCGTTCCTTGAGAACTCAACAGCGTGCCGAAAGTCAGTGCCAAGTAATAAAACCCCCATGAGCGGTGTCCTTTGGATGCCGTGGGGATTCCTTTGGTTGATTGACATCGAGAGTGCTAGCTCTCGGTTCTCGGCCATGGGTTG
>NZ_JBFAOG010000006.1:270150-278229 GCF_040659695.1 Modestobacter sp. NPDC049651 | reverse complement strand
GCCGCCCGCGCCGGGGAGCTGGGCAAGGGCTTCGCCGTGGTCGCCAGCGAGGTCAAGGACCTGGCGCGGGAGACCGCCAACGCCACCCAGAAGGTCAGCGAGCAGATCGCCGGCATCCAGGCCTCGAGCCGCTCGGTGGCCACCGGCATCCACCAGACCGCCGAGATCATCGGCCAGCTCGACGTCGTCCAGGCCCGGATGAACGAGGTCCTGGAGGAGCAGGCGCGGATGGCGACGGCCTTCGACCAGGCCGGCTGACGGCTCCGCAGGGGGGCGTCACCCGGTCGCGACGTTCGGGACGGTGCCGCCCGGGGCATGATCGCGGGCATGCAGCTTCCCAAGCCACGGGGACCCCTGAGCGCAGCCCTCACCGACGCGCTGCGGGAGGGCCGCCAGGTGTCCGCCGCCGTGGTGGCGCTCGCGGTGGAGGTGGCCGCCGCCAGCACCGAACCGCTCACCGACGACGACCTCCAGCTCAGCCTGGCGGTCTGCTACGAGCTGCACTACCGCGGGTTCGACGACGTCGATGACCGGTGGGAGTGGGACCCCGAGCTGCTGCGGCTGCGCGCCGTGCTCGAGGAGCGGCAGACCGCCGCGCTGCGCGGGCTGGTCGCGCCCTGGACCGTCACCGACGAGCCGGTCGACCGGCAGCTCACCGCGGTCATCGAGGCGGACGACGGCCCGTCGCTGTCCCGGCACCTCGCCCGGAGCGGGACGCTCGAGCAGTGGCGCGAGTACCTCACGCTGCGGTCGGTCTACCACCTCAAGGAGGGCGACCCGCACACCTGGGCGATCCCGCGGCTGGCCGGCCGGAGCAAGGCCGCGATGGTCGAGATCCAGGCCGACGAGTACGGCGGCGGGTCGGCGCAGCGCATGCACAGCCGGCTGTTCGCCGACATGATGCGCGACCTGGACCTCGACGACGGCTACGGCGCCCTCTGGGAGGCCGCACCGGCGGTGGCCTTCGCCTCGGTCAACACGATGTCGTTGTTCGGCCTGCACCGGCGCTGGCGCGGGGCCTGCCTCGGGCACCTCGCCGCGGTGGAGATGACGTCGTCCGAGCCCAGCCGCCGGTACGCCTCGGGGCTGCGCCGCCTCGGCTACCCGGACCGGACGGCGGTCTTCTACGACGAGCACGTCGAGGCCGACGCGGTGCACGAGCAGATCGCCTCGGTCGACATGTGCGGCTCGCTGGTCGCCGAGGACCCCGCGCTGACCGCCGACGTGCTGTTCGGCGCCCAGTGCGCGCTCGCCGTCGACGGGCTGGCCGCGGTGCACCTGCTCGGCGCGTGGGAGGCCGGCCGGTCGGGCCTGCGCACCGCGGAGCCGGTCGCCGCCTAGGGCCCGGGACCCGCCCGGGGCTCAGCCCTCGTCGGCCGACCGGAACAGCTCGGCGGCCGGGCGGGGGCGGGTCGGCGCGCTGCCGGCGTGGAAACCGGCCCGCTTGTGGCTGCCGTCGCAGAACGGCTTGATCGCCGACTTCCCGCACCGGCACAGCGCGACCGTCCTGCGGCCCGGGTCGATCTCCTGCCCGTCGGTGTCGACCAGCCGGAAGGTGCCGCGCACGATCAGCGGCCCGTCGACGTAGGGCGTGATGGTGGCCAGCGGGTCGTCGGCCGGCGGCTCGCCCCGGACGGCGGCATCGCTGAGGTCGGCGGTGTCGGTGGCCGGCTGCTCGGCCAGGGTCTCGTCGGGCACCGGACCGTCGTGCCCGGACGCCGCGCCGCTCAACCCCGCCTCACCCCTCGTGGCCGTAGAACACCTGCTCGACGACGGTGCGGGCGTGCCGGGTGACCCGGCGGTACTCGTCGAGGAACTCCCCGGCGTCCACCTCCGGGCCGTAGCCGCAGGCCCGGGCGACGCCGCTGAGCTCCAGGCCCTGGCGCGGCAGCTGGTCGCCCGGGCGGCCGCGCACCAGGAAGACCGCGTTGCGGGCGCGGCTGGCGAGCTCCCAGGCCGCGCGCAGCGGCCCGGCCTGCTCGGCGTCGAGCAGGCGCAGCGCCTGGAGCTGCTCCAGCGCCCCGGTCGTGGAGGTGACCCGCAGCCCCGGGTGCGCGGCGGCGTGCTCGAGCTGGAGCAGCTGCACCGTCCACTCGACGTCGGCCAGCCCGCCGCGGCCCAGCTTGGTGTGGGTGGCCGGGTCGGCGCCGCGCGGCAGCCGCTCGGCGTCGACGCGGGCCTTGATCCGGCGGATCTCGGCGACCTGCTCGGTGCTCAGCCCGGCGCCGGGGTAGCGCAGCGGGTCGACCAGGGCGATGAACTCCCGGCCCAGCGCCTCGTCGCCGGCGACCGGCTCCGCGCGCAGCAGCGCCTGCACCTCCCACGTCGAGACCCACCGCTGGTAGTACTCGGCGAACGCGCTCAGGCTGCGCGACAGCGCCCCCTGGCGGCCCTCCGGCCGGAGGTTCGCGTCGACCTCGAACGCGGGGTCCGGCGCCGGCTCGCCGAGCAGCCGGCGCAGCTCGTGCGCGATCGCGTTCGCCGTCGACGCGGCCTGCGACTCGGGGTGCCCGGGCCGGACGCGGTGCACGAACAGCACGTCGGCGTCCGAGCCGTAGCCCATCTCGGCGCCACCGAGACGGCCCATGCCGATCACCGCGACGTCGACCGGGACCTCGTCGGCGGTGGTGCCGTGCTCGGCGGCCCAGGAGCGGACCGCGGCGTCCAGCCCGGCGCGCAGGGTCGCGACCGCCACGGCGTGCAGCGCGCGGCCGACCGCGACGACGTCCCGCATGCCGAGCAGGTCGGCGCAGGCGATGCGCAGCAGCTCCTGCCGGCGCAGCCCGCGCAGCGCCTGGATGCCGGCCGACGGCGTGCCGGCCCGGCTGACCGCGCCGCGCCAGGCGGTGGTGAGCGCCTCGGCGCTGCGCGGGGCGAGCTGGGCGTCGTCGGCGAGCATCCGCAGCGCCTCGGGCGTGCGGGTGAGCAGCCCGGCCACGTACTGGCTGGAGCCCAGCAGCAGCGCGAGCCGCTCGGCGGCCTGGCCCTCGTCGCGCAGCAGCCGCAGGAACCACTGGTCCTCGCCGAGCGCCTCGCTCACCCGTCGGTAGGCGAGCAGCCCGGCGTCCGGGTCGGCGCAGGACGCGAAGGTCTGCAGCAGCACCGGCAGCAGGTAGCGCTGCATCTTCGCCGACCGGCTGAGCCCGCCGGTGAGCGCGCCCAGGTGGCGCAGCGCGCCGTCCGGGTCGGCGAAGCCCAGCGCCCGCAGCCACTCCCCCGCCGCCTTCGGGCCCAGCTGCAGGTGCTCGCCGGGCACCCGGGCCACCGCGGCCAGCAGCGGCCGGTAGAACAGCTTCTCGTGCAGCCGGCGCACCTCGCGGGTGTGCAGCGCGAGCTCCGCGGTGAGCACCGCGACGGCGTCGCCGCGCTGGTCGGGCTTGTAGCCCAGCGACCGGGCCAGCCAGTGCAGCTGGTCGGCGTCGGTGGGCAGCAGGTGGGTGCGGCGCAGCCGGAGCAGCTGCAGCCGGTGCTCGACGGTGCGCAGGAACCGGTAGCTGGCGACGAGGGTGTTGACGTCCTCGCGGCCGACGTAGCCGCCGGCGCCGAGCGCGACCAGGGCCGGGATGGTCCCCCCGGTGCGCAGCGTGACGTCGGCGCGGCCGTGCACCAGCTGCAGCAGCTGCACGCTGAACTCGACGTCGCGCAGGCCGCCGCGGCCGAGCTTGAGCTCCCGGCCGGCCTGCGCGGGCGGGATGTTGGCCTCGACCCGGCGGCGCATCCGCTGCACCTCGCCGACGAACCCGGGCCGGTCGCCGGCCTGCCACACCATCGGCCACAGCGCGTCGACGTACTCGCGGCCCAGCGCCGGGTCGCCGGCCACCGGGCGCATCTTCAGCAGCGCCTGGAACTCCCAGGTGCTGGCCCACTTGTCGTAGTAGGCGCGCATCCCGTCGAGGCTGCGCACCAGTGCGCCGGCCTTGCCTTCGGGGCGCAGCGCCGCGTCGACCTCCCACGCCGCCTGCCCGCACACCCGCATCAGCGCGCTGGCGACCCGGGTGGCCGAGGACAGCGCGGCGGCCTCGTCGGTGCCGGCGTCGACCGGCTCGGCGACGAACACGACGTCGACGTCGCTGACGTAGTTGAGCTCCCGGCCGCCGGTCTTGCCCAGCGCGATCACCGCAAGCCGGCACGGGACGGCGTCGTCCGGCTGCTCGGCGACGGCGATCGCCAGCCCCGCGGTGAGGACCGCGCCGGCGAGGTCGGCGAGCTCGCCGGCCACCTCGTCCGCGCGCAGCCCGTCGCCGAGGTCGCGGCCGGCCACCGACAGCACGGCGCGCAGGTAGGCGTGCCGGAGCGCCTGCACCCGCTCCGGGGACGCGTCGGGCGCCCCGCTGCCCAGCCGCACGCCCCACGGGGGGTCGTCGGGGTCGGCACCGACGGCGGCCAGCAGCTGCCGCTGCAGCTCGGCGGCGCCGGGCCGCTCACCGCGGTCCTCGGCGTCGAGCACCGCCCAGTCGCCCGGGTGGGCCACCAGGTGGTCGCCCAGACCGGAGCTGGCGCCCAGCACCGACAGCAGCCGGGCGCGCAGCGGGCCCGAGCCGCGCAGCCGGGCCAGCAGCGTCGCGGCCGCGCCGCCACCCGGGTCGTCGGCGTCCAGCGCGTCCACCAGCCGGGACAGCGAGCGGACGGCGAGGTCCGGGTCGCCGGCGCGGGCCAGCGCGGCGACCACGGGACCGGCCTCGGGGTCGGCGGGCTCGTTGCGCTCCAGGTCCCACAGCCCCAGCGCGGGGTCGGCCAGCAGCCGGGCGGCGCGGGCGCCGTCCTGGAACCCGAACCGGACCAGCCGGACGACGGCCCGCCGGGGGACGTCCTCGTCCTCGGCGGCGGGGGCGGCCATGCTCAGGCCCCCACCGCGGCGGTGCGGGCGTGCACCAGCTCCGCGAACCGGCCGGCGAACGGCGCCCAGACCTCGGCGACGTCGGGCAGCACGGCGACCGCGGCGGCGCAGACGGTGTCCGCGTCCAGGCCGGTGCTCGCGACACCGACCGCGTCCGACGCCGCCCAGCGCCGCAGCACCGCCTCGTCGGGCTCGATGTGGAACTGCAGCCCGTACACGTGCGCCCCGATGCGGAACGCCTGGTTCGGGCAGGCCGGGTTGCTGGCCAGCAGGGTGGCCCCGGCCGGCAGCCGGTCGACCTCGTCGTGGTGCCACTGCAGCACGTCCGGCGACAGCGGCAGCGGGGCGAACAGCGGGTCGGCGTCCGCGGCGTCGCGCTTGGCGACCAGCGTGGCACCCACTTCCGGACCGTCGGCGCCGACCCGGGTGCTGCCGCCGCCGGCCTGCGCGAGCAGCTGAGCGCCCAGGCAGATCGCCAGCGTCGGGACGTCGGCGGCGACCGCCTGCGCCAGCAGCGCGCGCACGCCGTCCAGCTCTGGGGACACCTCCGGGGCGTCCATCGACGACTGCGGCCCGCCGAGGACGACCAGCCCGGCGTGCCCGGTCAGGTCGGCCGGCAGCGCGTCGCCGGCGCGGACGTACCGCTCGTCGAGCTCCAGCCCGGCGGCGCGCAGCCACTCCCCCAGCCGGGTCGGTGGGTCGGTCTCGGAGGGGACGACGACGAGCAGACGGGCCACGTCAGCCAGGTTAACGGCGCCCGCCGGCCGGCCCCTAGATGCTGGGGAGGTACCGGCGGAGCTCGAACGGGGTGACCTCGCGGCGGTAGGTGTTGAACTCCTCCCACTTGTTGCGCAGGAAGAACTCGTACACGTGCTCGCCGAGGGTCTCCGCGACCAGCTCGCTGCCCTGCATCGCGGTCAGCGCCTCGCCGAGGGAGACCGGCAGGTCCTCGTAGCCGGCGGCGCGGCGCTCGGTGTCGGTGAGCGACCAGACGTCGTCCTCGGCCTCGGCGGGCAGCTCGTAGCCCTTCTCGATGCCGCGCAGCCCCGCGGCCAGCAGCACCGCGAAGGTCAGGTACGGGTTGCAGGCGGAGTCCGGCGAGCGCACCTCGACCCGGGCCGACTGCCCCTTGTTCGGCTTGTAGGAGGGCAGCCGCACCAGCGCCGAGCGGTTGGCCCGGCCCCAGGTCGCCGCGGTCGGCGCCTCGGTGCCGGCCAGCAGCCGCCGGTAGGAGTTGACCGTCTGGTTGGTGACGGCCGTCATCTCCCGGGCGTGGGTGAGCAGCCCGGCGATGAACTGCTTGCCGGTGGTCGACAACCGCATCGGGTCGGCCGGGTCGTGGAAGGCGTTGCGGTCGCCCTCGAACAGCGACAGGTGGGTGTGCATGGCCGAACCCGCGAGCTCGGTGAACGGCTTGGGCATGAAGGTGGCGTGCACGCCCTGGGCGAGCGCGACCTCCCGCACCACGTGCCGCAGCGTCATGATGTTGTCGGCCATCGACAGGGCGTCGGCGTAGCGCAGGTCGATCTCCTGCTGGCCGGGCGCGACCTCGTGGTGGCTGAACTCCACCGAGATGCCCATGGCCTCGAGCGCGAACACCGCCTCCCGGCGGAAGTCGTGCGCCACGTTGTGCGTGGACATGTCGAAGTAGCCGCCGAGGTCCGCCGGCACCGGCGGCGTGCCGTCGTCGGGCAGGTCCCGCACGAGGAAGAACTCGACCTCGGGGTGGGTGTAGAAGGTGAAGCCCATGTCGGCGGCCTTGGCCAGCGTCCGGCGCAGCACGTGCCGCGGGTCGGCCCACGACGGCGACCCGTCGGGCAGCGTGATGTCGCAGAACATCCGCGCGGTCTCGCTGGCCTGCCCGCGGGTGGCCGGCAGCACCTGGAAGGTCGCCGGGTCGGGCTTGGCGAGCATGTCCGACTCGTAGACCCGGGCGAAGCCCTCGATCGCCGAGCCGTCGAAGCCGATCCCCTCGGCGAACGCCGCCTCGATCTCGGCCGGCGCCACCGCGACGGCCTTGAGGTAGCCCGAGACGTCGGTGAACCACAGCCGCACGAAGCGGATGTCGCGTTCCTCCAGGGTGCGCAGGACGAACTCCTGCTGGCGGTCCATGCTCGCCATGTTCGCCTCCGGGCGTTGCGGGGGTGTTACGACGGGTCCACCCTGCCTCGTCGGGGCCGGTCGCGCACAGACCCCCGGCGTCCGTCGTCCGGGCGTGTCGCGGCGCCGGCGGGTCGGCGCGGCACGGAGCGCACCCGGACGACCCGGGCCGCGGACGGCGGACGACACTGTGCGGGTCCGTCCACCCGTCGCGAAGGAGCGGCCGCCAGCATGACCGAGTCAGTGCTCTACGGAGGCGCCTCCTCCGCCCGCGTCCGGGTGCACCACCTGCAGCAGGCCAAGGCCCGCGGCGAGCGGTGGGCGATGCTCACCGCCTACGACACGTACGCGGCGTCGGTGTTCGAGGAGGCCGGCATCCCGGTGCTGCTGGTGGGCGACTCGGCCGGCAACGTGGTGTTCGGGCAGAACTCGACGGTGCCGGTGACCGTCGACGACCTGCTGCTGCTGACCAAGGCCGTGACCCGGTCGACCACCCGGGCGCTCGTCGTCGCCGACATGCCGTTCGGCAGCTACGAGGCGGGCCCGCAGCAGGCGTTCGACACCGCCGTCCGGCTGATGAAGGAGGGCGGCGCGCAGGCGGTCAAGCTCGAGGGCGGGGTGCGCGTGGCCCCGCAGGTCAAGCTGCTCACCGACTCGGGCATCCCGGTGATGGCGCACGTCGGGTTCACGCCGCAGAGCGAGAACACCCTGGGCGGGTTCCGGGTGCAGGGGCGCGGCGACGGCGCCGAGCAGCTGCTGGCCGACGCCCGCGCGGTGCAGGAGGCCGGCGCGTTCGCCGTCGTCCTGGAGATGGTGCCCGCGGCGGTGGCCGCCCAGGTGACCCGCGAGCTCGCCATCCCGACCGTCGGCATCGGCGCCGGGCCGGAGTGCGACGCGCAGGTGCTGGTCTGGCAGGACATGGCGGGGCTCAACGGCGGCCGGGTGCCGAGGTTCGTGAAGAAGTACGCCGACCTGCGCGGTGAGCTGCTGCGGGCGGCGCAGGAGTACGCGACCGAGGTCCGCGACGGCGCCTTCCCGACCGCCGAGCACTCCTTCGACTGAGGCGGAGTGGATCCGTCGCGGTGACCCCCCCCCGAGCCCCCCCCCCCACCATCACGGGGCCCCGAACACCGCGGGGGCGC